>DASWKU010000020.1:0-24507 GCA_036396455.1 Flavobacteriaceae bacterium | reverse complement strand
GTTGTAGTTTGATTTCCATATTTGGTCTATGCTTTGGTTGTTATCAAAATAATGTACCGTTTCTCCATCATCCCTATTTATTTTGTTCTTGGAAAAACTGTAGTTACTGTAGAAATTGATGCTTTCCGATTTAAAAAAATGGCTCGTTCCGGCATTATATCTCGGAAACACCCCTTGCGTATAGTTTCCAAAAACATTGCCCCTATAGCCAGTAACCAGATTTTTGCTCATTGTGATATTCAAAACCACACCGCTTGATGCGTCATATCTGGCCGATGGATTGGTGATCACTTCAATAGATTTTATTGCATTTGCAGAAGAACTCTCCAGCAATTGGGTCAATTCAGAGGTCGATAGGTTTACTTTTCTGTTATTGATATAAACCGTTGGCGAGGTGTTTTTGACCGTGATATTGTTGTCGATGACCAAAACCCCAGGTGTACTTTTTAAAACCTGAAGCATATTGCCTTCAATCAACGCCGTGTTTTCAACATTAAAAACCAACTTATCGGCCTCTTTTTTAAGCGTTGGCTTTTTATATACTATGCTAACTTCATCAAGGTCTTGAGCCTTTTCCTGTAATGTAATGGTTCCTAAATTTAAATCGCGGTCCATAATAAGCTCATTTAAAACGTCTTTAAAACCTATATAGCTGATCTTAAGATTGTAAGTGCTTTTATCAAGTTCAATAAATTTAAAAACCCCATCGTCATCAGTTGATGTTCCCTTAACAATCGTAGAGTCTTGTTGGGTCATCAAAATAACATTGGCAAACGGAATGGGCGAACCCTGTTCGTCCACAACTTTTCCAGAGACTGAAACCTCTTGGCCCAAACCAAAAAGAGGCATCAAAAAAAATAGTAAGAAAAGGGGGGTAAATTTCAAGTTTTGTTAGTTTATCAATGTTGCAATATACTATTTGTTTTAAAATTTTAATTACTGTTTTCCCTTAATTTTCCCTTAAATGCACAATAAAATAAAAATGCCAAAGCACAATAAATCAATTATATTTGCAAAATCTTTAGTTGGAAGAACGGGATTTATGAAGCACATTAGAAATTTTTGCATTATTGCACATATTGATCACGGCAAGAGCACACTTGCAGATAGGCTGTTGGATTTTACCGGTTCGGTTACTGAAAGGGAAAAACAAGATCAGCTCTTGGACAATATGGATTTGGAGCGCGAGCGCGGTATCACCATTAAGTCGCACGCCATACAAATGGATTATGCCTATAAAGGCGAGCAATATGTTTTAAATCTAATTGATACTCCTGGGCATGTTGATTTTTCTTATGAAGTATCACGTTCAATAGCGGCCTGCGAAGGCGCTTTGTTAATTGTAGATGCCGCCCAAAGTATACAAGCTCAAACCATTTCCAATTTGTATTTGGCATTGGAAAATGATTTGGAAATCATTCCTGTACTGAATAAAATAGATTTACCCAGTGCCAATCCGGAAGAAGTTACAGATGACATCGTGGATTTATTGGGTTGTGATCCTTCAGATATTATACACGCCAGCGGCAAAACCGGTTTTGGTGTTGAAAATATATTGGCTGCGGTTATAGAGCGCATTCCGCCCCCAAAAGGGAATGTGGACGAACCGTTACAGGCTTTGATTTTTGATTCTGTTTACAATTCCTTTAGGGGTGTTGAAACTTATTTTAGGGTCATTAATGGTTCCATTAAAAAGAACCAGCTGATTAAATTTATAGCTACGGGAAAAACCTATAATGCTGACGAAGTGGGAACTTTAAGATTAAAACAGTTCCCTAGAAATGAAATTAAAGCAGGTGATGTAGGTTATCTTATTACTGGCATAAAAGAAGCTAAAGAAGTAAAAGTAGGCGATACAATTACCGATGCCAAAAACCCAACCAAAAATCCCATTTCTGGTTTTGAAGACGTAAAGCCTATGGTATTTGCAGGAATTTACCCTGTTGATACCGAAGACTATGAAGAACTTCGAAGTTCAATGGAAAAATTGCAGCTGAATGATGCGTCGTTGGTGTTTACTCCTGAAAGCTCGGCCGCATTGGGTTTTGGTTTTCGTTGCGGATTTTTGGGAATGTTGCATATGGAAATCATCCAGGAACGGTTGGAACGCGAATTTGATATGACCGTGATCACTACCGTTCCCAACGTATCTTATAATGCCTATACCCGTAAAAATGTTGACCAGCCCATTGTTGTAAACAACCCTTCAGACCTTCCCGATCCTTCGGGTTTGGAGCGGGTTGAAGAACCCTATATTAAAGCTACGATTATTACAAAGTCTGATTTTATTGGCAATGTCATGTCGTTGTGTATTGATAAGCGTGGCCAAATTACCAATCAAACTTATTTGACGACTGAACGTGTTGAATTGAATTTTGACATGCCCTTGGCCGAAATTGTATTTGATTTTTATGATCGGTTGAAAACCGTTTCTAAAGGGTATGCTTCTTTTGATTATCACCCAATTGGTATGCGAGTTTCAAAATTGGTCCGTGTGGACATTTTGTTAAACTCTCAACCGGTCGATGCCCTTTCGGCCTTGATCCATGCTGACAATGCCCACAATATAGGAAAGCGAATGTGCGAAAAATTAAGGGAATTGATTCCTCGCCAACAATTCGATATTCCTATTCAGGCCGCTATTGGGGCAAAAATTATTTCTAGGGAAACCATAAAAGCTTTACGCAAAGATGTTACTGCAAAATGTTACGGAGGAGACATTTCCCGTAAAAGAAAGTTGTTGGAAAAGCAGAAAAAAGGCAAAAAACGTATGCGCCAAGTGGGAAATGTGGAAATCCCCCAACAGGCATTTATGGCTGTGCTTAAACTTAACGATTAATCTTTTTTTGCAAAAAGAACAGCAATAATAATGAACCCAATCCCGGTAAAAGCAGGTGGTAGCATGCTTGCTTTAATACCAAGGTACATCATGATTATTGCAACAACAATAAGCAACATAATCAATGTTTTCTTCATAAGCTGTGTTTTATGCGTTTATACATCCATTGGCTTGCCTAGGTAAACCAATTTAAAGCCTTTTTCGGCCCATGACGGTCAATTTGTTAATACCAAAATTCTCGAAAGTTCTATCATCTCGTGTTGAAAGATATTAATTTTAGGGTCATGACCCTAATTTTACTAACCTGATGTGCTTTTGAAACAGTAAATTTTATTTGTCAATCTCTCTTATGGACCATTTATTAATTAAAACCCATAATTTATAAACATGTTGGTTTAGACTGTATTTTGTCTTTGGTTGTTGTTTAAAACTAATTTAAAAAGGGAAAAAATATGGAATAATTATAGATGCCGCAATCCAAATAATGATATTGAGCGGTGTTCCTACTTTTAAAAAATCATTAAACTTATAATTTCCGGGCGCATACACCATGGTGTTGGTTGGATAGCTTACGGGGGTCATAAACGTCAATGAGCATGCAAACATAACCGCAACCAAAAAAGGACGTTCACTTACTTCCATTGCTGAAGCTAAACTAATTACTATTGGCGTCATAAGTGCTGCGGTTGCTTTACTGGAAAGCACATTAGTAGATAAAAATGTAACCAAAAATAATACACTTAGCGTAATGTGCGAATCATAATTACCAAGGGTTTCCTGTATAAAAACGGCTATTTTTTTTGCCCCTCCAGTTTTTTCTAATGCAGTTCCCATAGACAAGACCCCTGCCATCATAAATATCACCTTCCACTCAACGGCTTCATAAGCCTCTTGGGGTTTTAATGTCCCGGTGGTAACTAACATTAAAGCACCTACCATACCGCTAATTAAAATGGAGGTAATACTAAATGTTGCCGCCAGCACTACACCAGCAGCAATGAGTATTGCGGGAATGGCCTTTTTGTAGTTTGTATTTTGCTTTTTGTGTTCAGATAATAAAACAACTAAGTTTTCATTAACCAATCGGTCAATGTCTATTTTTGACGCTAAAACAAGCATCATATCGCCTTCCGTAAGACTTACTTCTGATAGTTTGTTAAAGAGAATGGCTCCACGTTGCCTTATGGCCAAAACTGAACTGTTGAATTGCCTTCTAAAATTTAAACTTTGCAAAGAGCCCTCGTTAAGCCTTGAACCAAACGGGATAATAACCTCATAAACGCTTTTTTCAAACGACGCACTTATACTTGCCTCTTTTATATTTTCACCTGTTAATTTGTAGCCTTTTACGCCTCTTAATGTGTTTAAAATTTTTGGAGGAACAATTACTTTTAGAATATCATTTGTTTTAATGGTTGTTGTTGGATCAATTTGGGTCAATAAGCTATTGTTTCTGTGAATAGATAAAATTTGAACGTTATAATCTTTTATTAATTTTGAATTGATAATAGCCTTATTGATGTCGCGGCAATCATCTTCAACCCTCAACTCCGTAATATACTTTTCAGCCTCTTTAGTCAATTCGTCTGTTTCATTGGTTTGTTTTGGTAATAGAAATGGCGCTACCACAAACAGGTAAATAAATCCAATAAGCAATAAACAAAACGCTGCTGCCGAAAATTCAAACATGCCAAAACCTTCAATCCCGTATTTTTCTGCATAACTACTAACTAAAATGTTGGTTGAAGTTCCTATGAGTGTACACGTTCCGCCAAAAAGAGCGGCAAACGAAATAGGCATAAGCAATCTTGAGGGGCTAATTTTGGTTTCTCTACATACGGTCAATGCGATAGGCAGTAAAAGTGCCACTACGGCAGAATCATTAATAAAAGCCGAGAAAATTGCCGATATCAAACAAAACGTAATAAGTGCTATACTATAATGAATTTTGGCAAGCTTAATGATAGAATCGCTCAAACCGTCTAAAATACCCGATTTAAAGACTCCGGCACTCACCACAAACAGGCAGGCCAGGGTAAGTGTTGCCGGATGATTAAACCCTGAAAAACCTTCTTCGGGACTTAATACCCCTGATACTATAAACAGAGCCATAATTACGATGGAAGTCGTGTCTATAGAAAAGTAATCTTTGACAAAGAGAAAGATGCCGATTAAAATAATGGCGGAGGTGAAAATTAAATCCGTGCTCATAGTCGCTTATGGATAAACAATAATTTTACTGACCAATGGAAAATGTTTTTCAAGCTTTGGTGGTAATTTATCGAGCTGTTTAAAATAGGAAATGCTTCCTTTTCTTGCTGAAATGAGTACTATTAAATCGGTGTCATTGATGTGTTTTGAAAGTACAAAAAAGTCATCCCAATCGTTAAACTCAGAGAAAATAATTAACGGAATTGTTTTGTGTTTTTTGGCAAGTTTTACAATGGTTTCTTGAGTTTCATTGTTGCAATTCATATAAAAAGGAATGCTCAACTCATTGGCCAGCTTTGACAGTTTGAGCATCCAACTGATAAAACCTTCTTCGTTTTCGGCTCTTGGCGGTACAACTGCAAAAATACGTTTATGATTAATTAGGGGGTTTTCAAAATCTGAAATGAAGAGCGTTTTTTCAGTATTATCCAAAATACCTTCCATTTTATCGCCCATCAATTTATCAAAAAAGCCTGTTTTTTGTGGCCAGCCTAAAATGATAATGTCTGTGGCAATTTCTCTTGCTGTTCTTGAAATCCCACTCGAAATATTATAATCTATGGTTGCAATAATTTCTGCTTTGGTTTCTGATGCAGCAAGGTCTTTAATGGTATTTTCCAAGCCTTGCTTTGCTTTGGTGATGTTTTTTTCTGCCTCAACATCATTGGGCACAACTGTAAGAATGGTGATTGGATTTTCTGATTTTTTATCTTTGATATATACTGCAAAATCCAAAATTTTAGGCATATTCAATGTATTTGCAATAGGAACCATAATCCGCTCATTATGTGGTTTTGACATCTGAGGTTCCTCATCGTTATCAACCACGTTGAGCACCATTTTTTTAGCTGCCCTTTCTGTGGCAAATGACGCTACAATACAGGTGATTAATATTAGAATAACTGTGCCATTTAGAATGTTTTCATCTAAAATATCTGCTTTGTATCCTACTAAAATTATAGCAAGTGTCGCTGCGGTATGTGCGCTACTTAAGCCAAAGATTAGTTGGCGCTGTACATTAGAATATTTGAATGCCTGCTGTGTAAAAAATGCGGCAAACCATTTTCCAAAAAGCGCGACAACCGACAAAGTTCCCGCAACAATTAATGCTATTGGCCCACTTAGGATAACACTGACATCAACCAACATTCCCACGCTAATTAAAAAGAATGGAATAAAAAGAGAGTTTCCTATAAACTCAATACGGTTCATCAATACCGATGAATGCGGAATCAATCTGTTTAAAGCCAACCCTGCAATGAAGGCTCCAATAATAGGTTCAACACCTGAAATTTCGGCTAAGAACGCTGCAAAAAACACAACAGATAGCACAAAAATATAGTGCGAATGTTTCTCGCTTTCCAATTTTTTAAAAAACCATTTGGCAATTTTTGGAATTACATAAAACATGATGATTGAGAAAATTGTCAGCGATACGCCCAATCGAATCCAAAACTCTTGAGTCAACCCACCATTATGCGACCCCATGATTACTGCTAAAATGATTAACACGGCAGTATCTGTCAAAATAGTTCCTCCAACCGTTATGGCGACAGCTTGATTTTTTGAAATGCCCAGTTTGCTCACTATTGGATAGGTGACCAACGTATGCGTTGCAAACATGCTTGCGGTTAAAAAACTGGCGTTCACATCATATCCTAAAAAATAATAACACACCGGAAATCCAATACCCAGTGGAATGATAAAGGTAAAAAATCCGAATAAAAAACTCTTGTTTCTATTGGCTTTAAACTCGTTCATGTCAAGCTCCAAGCCCGCTATAAACATGATGTAGAGCAGTCCGATGGTAGAAAACACATCTACAAAGAGTGACTTTTCCAAAATATTAAATCCTTCTGGACCAATGATAATTCCAGAAATGATCAATCCGATAATTCCGGGAATTTTAATCTTTTTTAGCAAAATAGGTGCTAAAAGAATGATGAATAAAATAAGGGAAAAAATTAAAACAGGATTATCAAGTGGTAATTCGAATTCGTTTAGTTGGTGGTTTATAAAATCATTCATCTTTAAGATTCATTTGGTAGTACAAAGTCTTTAAGCTTTTCTTTAACAACATAAATCTGTAGACACCAATAATTAAAAAAAGAGCGCTTAATACCAGAGATAGAATTCCTAAATACTTGATGTTTGCAAAGCCTTCTAATTGTAAAAACGCAATGCCTCCTAAAATCAAGTACAATGACGAGCGGATGTAAGACAATAAGGTGCGCTCATTAGCTAATCGAGTACGTTCTATGGCAAGATAATCTCTAAGAATAATTTCTTCATCGGGTTTAAAATCACGTCCAAACCGTAAAATTTTCATTGATGATGGTGGTAAAAACTTCATTGATGGAATTTATCATAAAAATAAGGCAATAATTTTCAACCCACAAATTGCAATCGTTTAAAACTGTTAAAAAACAGCAAATAAAACAGAAGAATTCCCGCATATTTTAACAGTTTTGCTAATTTGCACGTTCGTTTCAATTTTTGAACAAAACCTGTATGCAATTATATCCTATTGAAACTGGAAACTTTAAGTTAGATGGAGGTGCCATGTTTGGGGTCGTTCCAAAATCGTTGTGGCAAAAAACCAATCCTGCAGATCCCAATAATATGATCGATATTGCTGCGCGTTGCTTATTGATTGAAGATGGAAATCGTTTAATATTAATTGATACGGGAATGGGAAATAAGCAAAGTGATAAATTTTTTGGCTATTATCATCTTTGGGGAAATGACACACTTGAAAACTCACTTAAGCACTATGGTTTCAATACAGAAGATATTACCGATGTGTTTATGACCCATCTTCATTTTGACCATTGTGGTGGAAGTATTCAATGGAACAATGACCGAACGGGATATGAGCCAGCTTTTAAAAATGCCAATTTTTGGAGCAATGCAGATCATTGGCAATGGGCCACGAAACCCAATAAAAGAGAAAAAGCCTCGTTTCTTGTAGAAAATATAATTCCAATGGAAGAAAGTGGTCATCTAAAGTTTATCTCACTCTCCAGTACTGGCATTTTGAGAAAAAGCGAGTTGGGCTTTGATATTTTCTTGGCAGACGGCCATACCGATAAACAAATGATTCCGATGATCAACTATAAAGGAAAGACCATTTGTTTTATGGCCGATTTATTGCCAACCGTGGGGCATTTGCCAATTCCCTTTGTAATGGGGTATGATACAAGACCGTTGATTACTTTAGATGAAAAAGAACAGTTTCTAAATCTTGCTGCCGATAATAATTTTTATCTTTTTTTAGAACATGATGCGCATAACGAAATCATTACGGTTCAACATACTGAAAAGGGCGTTCGACTTAAAGAAACCTTAACCTGCAATCACGTTTTTTAAATTAACCCAAATCAAATCATGATGAAACAGCCTTTTAAATTCTTTATAATCACGATTTTAATTTTTTATATTCTAGTTGGTTGTGGTAGTTCACGCATCTTGAAAATACCGTTGGTGGTGGTTGATAATGTGCCACTAAAAGCTTCTGAATTATCAGAAAATGAATTAAAAAGTTGGGGATATTTGGATTTGGCCAAAGACACGGTTCCGGGCATGAGCGTCAATAGGGCGTATGATGAAATCATAAAAACCAAAAAGGGAAAGACAACTATAGTTGCAGTTATCGATTCTGGAATCGACATTGACCATGAAGATTTGGAAAACGTTATTTGGACCAACCCAAATGAAATTCCCAACAATGGGAAAGACGATGATAACAATGGCTATGTTGATGACGTGCATGGGTGGAATTTTCTAGGAGATGCCTATGATGAACAGCTTGAATATGTTAGGCTTTTGACAAAAGGTGACACCAGTAATCCCGACTATGAAAGAGCCGAAAAAGAATATGAAGAAGAGTTGCAAAAATATACCCGATTGCATAATGAATACAACAATTATCAAAACCAGTATCGCGAGTATAAAAAGAATTATGGGCAGCTCCTTGAAAAATTAAACGCCGCAGATGAGGTCATTGCCAAACATTTGAACAAACGAGAATATTCAAAGGATGAGGTTAACGATATCACCGATTTGAGTCAGGCCATGCAAGAGTCGGTCTCGGTTATGAAATATATTTATTCCACAGGATTTAATTCTGCTGCTGATGCCAAAAAGGAAATCGAAGCGGGCTTAAATCAAATTAATGATGATTTACAGCAACTTGAAGAAAGTCTGGTGGACATAAATGAGCGCTTAAATTCCAATTTGAATAAAGATCTGAAAGGCAGAAAGACCAACGATGACCCAGATGATTTATCCGATGTTGGCTACGGGAACAACAATGTAAAACCAATAGCTGAGAATGAGGAACATGGCACCCATGTTGCTGGCATTATTGCAGCTGAACGCAACAACAATAAAGGAATAAATGGAGTCGCCAATAATGTAAAAATAATGACTTTAAGGGTCGTTTCAAATGGTGACGAGTATGATAAAGATGTGGCTTTGGCCATAAGATATGCCGCCGATAATGGCGCAAAGGTGGTAAACATGAGCTTTGGCAAATATTATTCACCACATAGCGATTGGGTGCGGGACGCCATTGTTTATGCGGCCAAAAAAGATGTGTTGCTGGTTTCCGGTGCCGGCAATGAAAGTCTCGATTTAGATCAAAAAGCAAATTACCCAAATGACCAGGTCAACAACGGTCCAGAGATTTCGGATAATTATTTAACCGTTGGCGCCCTTGAGCCTAAATATGGTTTGGATATGGTTGCAGAGTATTCCAATTATGGGAACATAAATGTAGATGTCTTTGCTCCGGGATCAGATATTTATTCAACCATTCCCAATAATAATTACCAATCCTTTGATGGAACTTCAATGGCTTCTCCCGCAGTTGCCGGTATCGCCGCATTATTAAGGTCACAATACCCAGGATTAACTGCCTCACAAGTAAAACACATTATCATGGATTCGGGATTGTTGTTGACCACCAAGGTTGAGGCGGGAGAAACGTCCAATAAATTAATTCCTTTCAATGAGTTATCAAAGTCGGGGAAAATTGTGAACTTGTACAATGCCCTAATTTTGGCATCTGGACAAATAAGCCGATAAAATTTTCAGTCTAAGCGGTATGGGTCAAAGCGGTTTAATTATTGGCCAAACCTCATTATCTTTGACGTTACATGAAATTCACATACAAAAAAAAAGAAAGGCTCAAAAACCCAAAACTAATTGAGAAATTATTTCTTGAGGGAAAATCCATATCTGTTTTTCCATTTCGGTTAATCTATTTGGAAACCACTTTTGAGGATAGTTCCAAAATAAAAACCGGCGTATCGGTAAGCAAGCGAAATTTCAAAAAAGCTGTGGACAGAAATCGCATTAAACGCCTTTTAAGAGAGGCCTACAGGCTCAACAAACCAGAATATTTTAACAACATTACAACATCTTATGCGTTAATGATTTTGTACATTGGCAAAGACACTACGGATTTTGATTCCGTTAATTCTAAACTAAAACTGTTGTTTTCGACTTTTCTTGAAAAGATTTCAAAAGATAAAAATTAGGTCAAATGAAAAAATTACTCCAAAAAAAAATGATAATTCCTGTACTGATCTTATCCATCTTTTTAACAGGAACAGCCTTTAAAAGTGACTTTTTTGAAGTTGCCAAACAAATAGAAATTTTTACCACCATGTTCAAAGAGCTCAACATGAATTATGTTGACGAGACCAATCCCGGTGACTTGATGGATACGGCCATAAAAAGCATGCTCAATGATCTGGATCCATACACTAATTTCATGAACGAACAAGATGTGGAGGCCGCAAGACTAAACAATACGGGGGATTACACCGGTATTGGGGCCAGTGTTTTGACCCTAAAAGATAAACTTGTTGTGATTGAGCCCTATAAGGGATATCCGGCTGATAAAGCGGGATTGAAAGCTGGTGACGAAATTATAAAAATTGAAAATGTTGTGGTTGCCGATTTTAAGGACGATGCAGGAAACCTGTTACAGGGAGCCTCGGGAACCAAGGTAAGTGTCACCTATCTGAGACAGGGAAAAACAAGCACAGCAACCATTAAGCGCGAAGAAGTGGAAATTCATGCTGTACCACATTATTCGATGGTTGATGATAAAACCGGTTATGTGGTGTTGCGTCAATTTAATGAAAAGTCATCATCTGAAACCAGTAATGCGGTTAGGTCTTTAAAAAATCAAGGCGCAAAACGGTTGATTTTGGATTTACGTGGCAACCCCGGTGGTTTATTGAATGAGGCCGTAAATGTGGTGAATATTTTTGTGCCAAAAAATCAATTGGTGGTCACCACTAAATCCAAAGTAAAAAAATACAACAAAACCTATTATACCCAAAGAGAACCATTGGATACAGAAATACCTCTTGTTGTTTTAATTGACGGCAGAAGTGCGTCGGCAAGTGAGATTGTTTCAGGAGCATTACAGGATTTGGATCGTGCCGTTATTGTGGGGGCGCAAAGCTTTGGAAAGGGCTTGGTGCAAAGGCCAAAGCCACTTGTTTATGGTACACAAATGAAAATTACCATTTCCAGGTACTACACGCCTTCCGGACGTTGTATTCAGGCGTTGGATTATTGGCATAGGGATGAGAACGGAAAGGCAACCCGTGTTAACAGGGAAAACTACAATGTGTTTAAGACCAAAAAAGGTAGAAATGTTTACGATGGCGGGGGCGTACAGCCCGATCTTGAATTGGAGAGCTCAAATTATAGTGCCATTACCAAGGCCATTTTGGATGAGCATCTTATTTTTGATTTTGCCACCCAATATTATTATGACCATAAAGTAACCGATTGGGCCAGCTTCAATTTTAACGATACTGATTTTAGTGAATTTAAAAGCTTTTTAAAAGACCGGAATTTCAATTTTGAAACAAAAACTGGAAAAGCTTTTGACGATGCTCTTAATGTTGCCATTGATGAAAAAATAGTTTCAGGAATCGAAACGGAATATAACATCTTATTGAGTGCCTTAAATAATTATAAAACCAAGGCGATTGATGATAACAAAACGCAGTTGGTTTCATTACTTTCAGATGAGATCATAAAACGCTATTTTTATAGAGAAGGGCTTTATGAATACTATATTGCCCATAATCCTGAAATTCAAAAAGGAGTGGAAATTCTCAAAAGTCCCATTAAATATTCTGGCTTTTTGGAATAAAACCCGATGGATTTCTTAATAAAAATTTAAAAATGACTTATCTTTAAGTCTATTTTAATTCATCAAATGAAAAGGTTATTGTTATTTTTTCTACTGACATCTCAAATGGTATGGACTCAAAATGAGCTAAAACATGAAGTTTATTTTGATACAGATAAATATGAGATTTCCCAAAAAGAACATGATAGCTTGTTATTGTTTTTGGCCGACATTGAAAAAATGGACATCGAAAAAATATCCATTTATGGTTTTACCGATGATAGAGGAAGTGATTCCTATAACATGGTACTGTCACAAAATCGCGCCAATGCCATTAAAGAAATTTTTTCAAATAATGAGTTTGACGAGTCCATTATCACCAATGTTGATGGAAAGGGGAAATTGCTCATAAAATTGGTTGAACACCAAAGTGTTGATGAGGCTAGAAGCTTGAACCGTAAAGTCCAAATTATTGTTAAGCCTTATTTTCCGCCAAGAGTTGAGGTCAAACCCGAAAAAAAAGACATCACAACCATATTAAAAGGAGAACTTAAGGCTGGTGATAAGTTTAAACTGGACAACATCTTGTTTCAAACAGGATATAGCGATGTGCTTGTAGGGTCCGAAAAAACATTGGAAGATCTCGCCGAAGTATTGCTCACCCGAAGTGATATTTATTTTACCATTCAAGGCCATGTGTGCTGTACCCAAAATAGTAGGGATGCCAATGATAGAAAAACGAAAAAGCGCAATTTATCGGTGGCAAGGGCAAAATTCGTTTATGACTATTTGGTCAAAAAAGGTGTGAACCCAAAACGCATGAAATACGTTGGCATGCGTCGTAAATTTCCGCTAGGTGGTGACCCAAAATATGACCGCCGTGTTGAAATTTTGATTACCTATGCGGGTGAAAGTGATTGAATGTCATTATGCTTTTAACATATGAATATGCGGTATCCCGTCTTCAAGGTACTCCTCACCTATTTCTTTAAATCCAAGATTGCTGTAGAATTTCTTTAAATAACATTGAGCACCAATTTTAATTTTGTGTACATTAAAATAATCTTTTACAGCTTCAATAGAGGCATTCATAATATCGTAACCATATTTATGCTGCCGTTCCTTTTGAGCAACTACGACCCTACCAATACTGGATTCCACAAAATAATCCCCTGGTTTAAAAATACGTGTATAGGCCACAATGTTTCCGTTTTTGAATCCTAATACATGTAGTGCCTTTTGGTCTTTATCATCCAAATCCTGATAGGCGCAGTTTTGTTCTACAACAAAAATTTCACTTCGCAATTGCAAAACGCTGTAAAGTTCTTGAGTAGTCAATTCTTCAAATGATTTTATGACAATGTTTAGCATTAGTCCTGGACTATGATTTCTTTTGGATCCTTTTTATTGAATTCGGGTTGAATGGTCACATGGTTGATTTGAAATTTATCATGTAAAAGCGTTTCTATTTGATGTAATACACCATCAAATTCTGTAAGGGTGATATCTTCAGAAACATCGAGATGTGCTTCCAAATGAAATTCATCGTCATTTAAACCCCAAATATGAATATGGTGAAGCCTATTGACTTTCGGCAATTTATTCACCAGTCTTACAACATTTTTTATATCGATATGGTCCGGTGTAAACAACATCAATATTTTGCTGGATGTCTTGAGTAATTCATAGCCAACCCAAATTAAATACAGTGCAATCAATAGAGTAAGTACACTATCTACCCAAAATACGTGATAAAACTTCATTAATAATCCACCTATCAAAACGGCCACACTGGCCATCATATCGGTTAACAAATGTAAATAAGCAGATTTGATATTAATATTCTTTTGGGAATCCCTTTTTAAAAGCAACACACTTAGTCCATTTGCTATAATAGCGATCAACGATAACCAAATCACCAGATCAGATTCTATTTCTTGTGGATTTTGAAAGCGTTTTACGGCCTCAATAATCAATAAAATAGCGACAATTACCAAAGTTGAAGCATTAATGAAAGCAGCTAAAATTTCCGCACGTTTATAACCAAAAGTTCTATGGATGGATGCTTTTTTTTTGGCCAGTTTTGAAGCTATATAACTCACTAAAAGCGACAGAACATCACTAAAATTATGAAGGGCATCACTTAATAAGGCTAAACTTCCCGAAAGTACACCCCCAATAATTTGAGCAGTGGTAATAAGAATATTCAACAAAATAGAAATAAATAGATTTCTATCTTTTGTATTATTATGAATGTGGGAATGGTGGTGATGTAACTGACCCATTTAGCACTTTAATGGAATTTTATCTACTCTTTTTTGATGACGGCCTCCTTCAAATTTGGTCCTTAAAAAGACATCAACCATTTCAACCGCTTGCTGCATTGCAGTAAAACGCGCAGGGATACATAATATATTGGCATCGTTATGTGCTCGAACAAGTTCCGCTATCTCTTTGTTCCAACAAACCCCAGCTCTAATTTTTTGATGTTTATTTGCGGTCATTGCCACACCATTGGAACTGCCACAAATTAAGACCCCGTAATCTGCCCTCTTGTTTTCAACATCTTCAGCTACCGGGTGAACAAAATCGGCATAATCAGCACTATTGTTGGCATCGGTACCATGGTTGATAACCTCGTATCCTTTAGATTCCAAATGCTTTAGAACAGCAAATTTGTATTCGGTTCCCGCATGATCGTTTCCAATAGATATTTTCATGACAATTAAGCTTATATTTAAAGACTGTAAAGTTACAAAATAAGAACTACTATTTTATGATGTGCGTTACTATATTCACAACTTGTTAATATCTGTTCGTAATTTTTTAAAAGATAAATTTTAAAATTTCAATTTTTTTTACAAACAATAATCAAGGGTTATAAAACAAAAAATAAGTGATAAAATTATAAGATTCTTTTAAACTTAAATCTTATATATGCTAACATAAAATTTTTAAAAAGTTATGATAAAAATCTTGGTATTAATACTTATAAACAGTTGTCAATAAAAATGAGATACCATTTAAAAATGAAGGTTTTACAGAAAATAATACAGTTAATTTCTAGCTTATAAAAGGTAAACAACCGTTTTTCAAAATAAAAAGATAAAAAGTTATAGTTACTATTAACAAGCTATCATGATCATTATTTTTAAATTTTAATTTTAAGAAATATTCTAATGTTTTATATAAATGTGAACAACCCATTTTCTTAAATTAATACTAACTAAATTTCAATTTAATATTTATAACGTAGCTTTGCAACAATCTTAATGGATTGATTTTAAATAATTCATAAGTTTTTCAAAGACTCAGATATAAAACAGTATTCTCCTGAATACATAAAATCATTTCAATTAAGAAGAATAAAAGATGAATTATATAAATGACAAGAAAGAAAAAAGGGAAATCCAACAATAAGATTTCTAACCTTACCAATACAATCTTAAGTATTTTAAAAAAAGAACACAATAAAGCCTTTAATTATAAGCAAATAGCGGCCATTATTGGAGTGAACGATGCCAGCAGCAGAAACCAGATCATAAAAAAACTTCACCAACTTAAAGCTAAACAAGAAATAGAAGAAGTTGATAGAGGAAAATTTAAAGCTACTGTGACAGCCGAATACCATACGGGAATCCTGGATTTATCTTCAAAAGGATACGGTTACGTAATTTCTGATGATTTTGTAGAGGATGTTTTTATAGCCTCCAACAACATTAACAAAGCGCTTGATGGAGATGAAGTGGAATTTTATGTTTACAAACGTAGGAAGCATGGTAAAATGGAAGGTGAGATCACCCGAATCATAAAACGCGCTAAGGATCAGTACGTGGGAGTGATTCAGATTTCCAAAAACTTTGCTTTTGTAGTTGCAGATAGCACAAAAATGTACAAAGATATTTTTGTGCCCATCAACAAAATCAATAAAGCCGAGAACGGAGATAAGGTATTGGTGTCTTTGGAAGAATGGCCGGAAAAAGCAGATTCACCTTACGGAAAAGTTATTAAGGTCTTAGGCAAACCTGGAGAACACAATACAGAAATCCATTCCATTCTGTCGGAATATGGATTGCCCTATGAATTTCCTTATGAAGTTGAAGAGTTTACGAATACGTTGGATACATCTATAACCCAAAATGAAGTGGCAGACCGGCGTGACATGCGGGATGTTTTGACCTTTACCATTGATCCAAAAGACGCAAAAGATTTTGATGATGCATTATCGTTTAGGGATTTTAATAATGGATTATACGAAATAGGGATTCACATTGCCGATGTATCGCATTATGTAAAGGAAAACACCATTTTGGATGAAGAAGCTTATCAAAGAGCAACATCGGTGTATCTAGTGGATAGAGTGGTTCCCATGCTTCCTGAAATATTATCGAACAACGCTTGTTCCTTAAGGCCACAAGAAGAAAAATATACGTTTTCTGCCATATTTCATATCAATGATAAAGCTGAAGTTAAAAATCAATGGTTTGGAAGAACAGTCATATACAGTGATGCCCGTTTTGCTTATGAAGAGGCCCAAACCATAATAGAATCCAAAAGCAACAATATACCAAAAGACGTATCACTTACCGGTGATGCTTATCAAACCAGTCAGCCGATAGCTGATGCCATTTTAAAATTGGATGAATTGGCCAAAATCATGCGAAAAGACCGTATGAAAAATGGTGCGATTTCATTTGATAAAGTAGAGGTGAAGTTTGATTTAAATTCTGAAGCCAATCCCATTGGGGTTTATTTCAAAACAAATAAGGATGCCAACAAACTCATAGAAGAGTTTATGTTGTTGGCCAACAAAAAAGTGGCGGAATTTATAGGAAAACAATCTCCCCAAAAAACCTTTGTTTACCGTGTTCATGATGAACCCGACGACAGTAAGCTTGCTGCTTTACAAAATATTGTTGGACGTTTTGGATACAAACTCGACTTTAGAGATCGAAAAAACATAACCGCCTCTTTAAATAGATTGCTTAAAGATGTTGACGGCAAAAAGGAGCAAAACCTTGTGGATACCCTAACCATTAGAAGCATGAGCAAAGCCGAGTACACAACCCATAACATAGGGCATTACGGATTGGCATTTGATTACTACACGCATTTCACGTCTCCAATCCGTAGGTATCCAGATGTGATGGTCCATCGATTATTGCAGTATTATTTGGATGGTGGCAAATCGGCAAATGAAGCTATATTTGAAGACAAATGTGTTCATTCCAGCAATATGGAAACGCTCGCAACCAAAGCAGAACGGGACTCCATAAAATATATGCAGATTAAATTTATGCAAGACCATAAAGATCAAGAATTTGTAGGCGTTATTTCCGGAGTTACCGATTGGGGGATTTATGTTGAAATCATCACCAATAAGTGTGAAGGCATGGTGAGTTTAAGAGATATGACAGACGATCGTTATGTATTTGATCAAGCCCAATACGCCATGGTTGGAAATAACACAAAAACGATGTACCAATTAGGGGATGAAGTTGTCGTTACAGTTAAAAACACCGATTTGGTAAAAAAACATTTGGACTTTAATTTAATAGGGAAAAAAGAGGAATAATTTTTGATTAATTTTATAAAATTTTACAGTATGAAAACCATAACTTTAGTATTATTGTGCATTTCCGGTTTGTTGAATGCACAAGGAAAAATTGAAAAAAGCCTTGGAGAATTTCATGAACTCAAAGTCTATGACTTAATTGAGGTCAATCTTGTTAAATCCAACGAGAATAAAATTAATATATCAGGAGAAAACACTGAAGATGTTGTGGTTGTCAACAAAAATGGGGTTTTAAAAATTAGAATGAACCTTAAGGAAAGTTTTGATGGCAACAAAACCCTTGTTACCCTTTATTATAAAAACATTGATGTTATTGATGCCAATGAAGGCGCCTACATTTTTTCTGACGACCCCTTTAAACAGTTTGATCTAGAATTAAAAGCCCAAGAAGGAGGCTTGATAAAATTAAAATTGGAAACTTCTTTTTTGGATGTTAAATCCACAACAGGCGGAAATATTGAGGCGAAAGGAACCGCTAAAAAACAAAAAGTTTCTTTAAATACTGGAGGAATTTATCAGGGTGAACATGTCAATACCGAACAAACCGAGGTATCTATAGTTGCCGCGGGAGAAGCCTATGTAAAAGCCTCAAAGCTTGTAGATGTAAAAATTAGAGTTGGAGGGGATGTTTACATTTATGGAAATCCCGAAAAGGTCAATGAAAGCAAAGCCCTTGGAGGCCGCATTAAGCGCATGGATTAAATTCAATGGGTTTTATTAAATTTGTTCAAAACAAAACCCCTTTATGTTTGATCATATTCTAGCCGCTATTCCTTTTGGAATTATACTGGCCTTTACCATTGGCCCCGTATTTTTTGTGCTTCTTGAAACAGGAGCGACCAAAGGATTCAAAAGTGCTTTGATATTTGATTTTGGGGTTATTTTGGCCGATATTTTTTTTATTGTTATTGCTTTTTTTACCACCAATAAATTAATGGAAAAAATAAAGGATGATCCCAACTTTTTAATTTTTGGAGGTGTTTTATTGGTCATATATGGATTGATTTCCTTTATAAAGACCTCGAAATCTTTTAGGGACATTGTTAAGGAATACCATAAAATTGAATTTAAAAAAAATTATGGCAGACTCTTTTTGAAAGGATTTCTTTTAAATTTCATAAACATAGGGGTTTTGCTTGGATGGCTTGGTTTTATCATTATAGCAAATTCCTTAACAGATTCCCAGGAAGGCGTTATCACTTTTTTGACGACAATATTAACGGTTTACTTTTTGGTGGATTTGGGCAAAATTGCTGTTGCCAAAACTTTAAAAAATAAATTGACCCCCAGGCGTATTTTCAAAACAAAAAAAATAATTGCGTTGGTGATTTTGGGGTTTGGAGCACTGTTATTGATCCAGGGATTTTTTCCCAAGGAAAAGGAGCGCATCCAGGAAAAACTAGAACACATCAATCGGGTCAAGTCATGAACGTGCCCAAAACCCTTTCAGGGTTCAAAACCCTGAAAGGGTTGAATTCTAAGAGGTTCGGGGCGTCAAGCGTCCCGACGCTTATCCTGAGAATTTTTGCATGTGTCAACAACAATAGGCCCTGTCAAAAAAATATGATTTTAAGCTTGTTTAATCCATAGAAATCGGGAGGGCCGCTGTAGAAGGTTTTGCGTTTCCTTAATCTAAAAATTCCCCAATGGCTTTGCCTGGGGCCGGGAGATAGGTTTTCCGAATTACCTCTCCTTCCTGCCCTGCCGGCTGGCAGGTGAGGCAAAACAAACCCTTTCAGGGTTTTAAACCCTGAAAGGGTTGAACAAAAAACCCTCAAGTTTCCTTGAAGGTTTGTGAGGCATCAAGCGGATTCGAACCGCTGTAGAAGGTTTTGCAGACCTCTGCCTAGCCACTCGGCCATGATGCCTTTTAAGGACAGCAAATGTAAAAAAAATATACGTGACACGCCATTCACAATTTGTTTTTTCGTCGTTCTGTCATTTTTATGGTTACTTTTTCAACATCTCCCCCGATTGGAGGATTTAATTTACTTACCCAAACCGATGCTTTTATTACAATAGGGACTTCTTCAAAAATTCTGACCAAGATTCGTTTGGCCACAGTTTCAAGAAGATGGGTTGGTTTTAGCATTTCATCCCGAACAATTTTATTCAAAAAAACATAATCAACCGTATCCCTCAATAAATCCGATTTGGCAGAGGGCTGTAAATCGGCTTTAATCTCGAGATCAACCCGATAGTCGCTACCAATTTTGGTTTCCTCTTTCAGGCAACCATGATAAGCAAAAACTCTTATATTTTCAACTTTTACTATTCCCAAAACATTTAGTTTTCCACAAAAATAGTATACTATAATTTAATAACTTTGCTTTTTATTTTTAAAAATGTCTGAAGAAACAAAATCGCTCAATTTTATTGAGCACATTATTGAGGAAGATCTGGCAAATGGATTTCCAAAATCTGATTTGCGCTTTCGTTTTCCCCCGGAGCCCAATGGATATCTCCACATTGGGCACACAAAAGCTATTGGTATAAGTTTTGGTTTGGGCGAAAAATACGGTGCCCCAGTAAACCTTCGTTTTGATGATACAAATCCCGAAAAAGAGGAACAAGAATATGTTGATGCTATTAAGCAGGACATTACTTGGCTTGGTTATAAATGGGCAAATGAACTGTATTCTTCAGATTATTTCCAACAACTTTTTGATTGGGCTGTTTTGCTCATTAAAGATGGAAAAGCCTATGTTGATTCACAATCCAGCGAGGCGATGGCTGAACAAAAAGGAACGCCAACCCAACCAGGAGTGGATGGCCCATATCGGAATAGAAGCGTGGAGGAAAATCTAGAACTTTTCAACCGAATGAAGAACGGTGAATTTGCTGAAGGGTCTCACATACTTCGCGCCAAAATAGACATGAAGCATCCCAATATGCTCATGCGCGACCCCATCATGTACCGCATTTTAAAAAAGCATCATCACAGAACGGGAAACAATTGGTGCATTTACCCAATGTATGATTGGACCCATGGCGAAAGCGATTATATTGAACAGATTTCACATTCGTTGTGCTCCTTGGAATTTAAGCCACATAGAGAACTTTACGATTGGTTTAAGGAACAAGTTTACAACTATAGTAAAGACTGTTATCCAATGCTTCCTAAACAACGTGAATTTGCACGTTTAAATTTAAGCTACACCATTATGAGCAAACGTAAGCTGCTTAAATTGGTTAAAGACAAGGTGGTCAAAGGATGGGACGATCCACGTATGCCAACAATTTCAGGCATGAGAAGGCGTGGCTATACCCCAAATGCCATTCGGCAATTTATTGAAAGAGTAGGCGTGGCAAAACGGGATAACATCATTGATGTATCGCTTTTGGAGTTTTGTGTTCGGGAAGACCTGAATAAAACCTCCCCAAGAGTCATGGCTGTCCTGGATCCTGTAAAATTGGTGATTACAAATTATCCAGAGGGAAAGGAAGAATGGCTGGAGGCTGAAAACAATCCAGAAGATGAAAACGCAGGTTTCAGAAAAGTTCCTTTTTCGAGAGAATTATATATTGAAAAAGACGATTTTAAGGAAGAAGCGAACAGCAAATATTTTCGTTTGTCTTTGGGCAAGGAAGTGAGGTTGAAGAATGCCTATATTATTACAGGAGAACGAGTCATAAAAGATGCAGGGGGAAACATTTCTGAAATACATGGCACCTATTCAGAAGACACATTCAAAAAGGTAAAAGGCACCCTACACTGGGTATCCATCAGGCATGCCATAAAAGCAGAAGTAAGGGAATATGACCGACTGTTCATGGACGGGTCCCCCGACACCCATCCCGAAAAGGACTTTATGGAACTTCTTAATCCCGAATCTTTAAAGATTATAGAGGCTTATGTTGAGCCCAGTTTAAAAGATGCAAAGCCAGGTGATAGATTCCAGTTTCAGCGAATTGGTTATTTCAATGTAGATGAAGATTCAACACCGGGGCACCTTGTGTTTAACAAAACGGTAGGATTAAGAGATTCTTGGGAAAAAAGGCAACCCGATGAAACCAAAAGCCAAGCCCCAAAACCTTCTTTACTACCGCGAAAAGCTATTGATGTAATTCAACAACTTGGGAAAAAGTACACCAATTTGCCAGAGGAAAAACAAGAAAAGGCAAAACAAGAAATTCAAGAACTCGCCAATAATGTTTCTTATGAGGAACTGCGCCCACTTTTTGAAACAGCAACCAAAAAGGTAGGCACAAGAATAGCAACCATGATTGCCTTAAAAGTCCTATTGGAAAATGGGTTAAAGCGAAATCAAGATATAGAAGACTTTATTTCTAACGCAATCCGGGACAACAATGAATTATTGGTTACGGAAGCTAAAAATCTTTAGTTTTAAGTTGTCATAAAATGTTAAAAGTTGAAAACAATTGATTATTTAATTGAATATTTAGATTATATTTAACACACTAACTAAAACATTTTAAATTATGGAATTCAATATTTTGGCAATTTTAGTTGCTGCCGTATCAGCACTTGTGGTTGGGTTCATTTGGTACAATCCCAAGGTTTTTGGAAATGCCTGGATGAAAGCGGCTGGCTTATCTGAAGAACAACTCAAAGGGAGTAACATGGCAAAGATTTTTGCACTGGCCCTTTTGTTTGCGATTTTGTTGGCTTTTTCTTTACAGGGAATGACCATTCACCAAATGGGTGCTTTTAGTATGGTTGGGGGCGATGTAGAGAATGCTTTGCCGTCCTACCAAGCCTTTATGGATGACTATGGGGATGCTTTTAGAACCTTTAAACACGGTGCGCTTCACGGTGTCTTAACAGGAATCTTCATTGCCCTTCCCTTAATTGGAACCAATGCACTATTTGAACGTAAAGGAGCCAAATACATTTTTATCAATAGCGGTTATTGGGTAGTGACCTTTGGCATAATGGGGGCTATTATTTGCGGTTGGAGATAACAGATCAATAATTTAAAAATATATAAAGACTGAAAACTACGTGTTTCAGTCTTTTCTTTTTGTCTTGATACATTTTAAAATATACACTTCTTATAACCAATTGCCAAAATCATGGAATGCAATTGCAGTCCATGATTTAATGTTGACCATTTCCTATTTGAAAGCCCTAGAATTAGCATCGCCCAGTAATATTACATTGTATTATGTTGGGGTTTTTAAAAGTCAGCAGTTGGTTGGAATTGCCGTTGTAGAGCGCGCTCAACTCTATCTTAAGGACATGTTTAGAAAAAGCTCTCCATCTGTTATAAAAACTTTTTTTAGGGATATTGTTTCGTCGGTTTTAAAAGGAAATGCCTTAGTGGTTGGCAATCTTACACACACGGGTCAGCATGGAATTGCTTTTCACGATAAAGAGATAAGCTCTAAAGATTATTTGGAGACAATTTTAAAGGCAATCACAACGCTTAAAGACCAAATAAAAAAAGAAAGCGGAAAAACAATTAGAATAATCATGCTAAAGGATTATTTTTTAAATGATGAAATCCTTAAGGCGAAAGAGGTTTTTCAATCTAAAAAATTTAATTTGGTAAAGGTTCAACCCAATATGGTGCTTTATGTACAATCCGACTGGGTTAGAATCGAAGATTATATAGGCAGTCTTAATAAAAAATATAAAACCCGATATAAACGGGCAAGAACAAAATTTGGCACTATTGAACGTCTCGAATTGGACATTGAAACAATTAAGCGGTCTTCAAAACAACTACATGCACTTTACCTCAATGTCTCAGATCATGCAAAATTTAACACGTTTCTTCTCCCGGAACACCATTTTTATAGCTTAAAACAGGAGCTTCAAAACAACTTTAAGGTTTTTGGATATTTTGAAGGAAACAAGCTGATAGGTTTTTATACATTGATTTTAAATCGAGATAATTTGGAAACTTATTTTTTGGGATATGATTCCGAACATCAATATGCCAATCAACTCTATTTGAACATGCTTTATGACATGCTCGATTTTGCCATTATGAACAAGTTCGCTTCGGTTGTATATGCACGCACAGCCATGGAAATCAAAAGCTCTGTAGGTGCCAGACCAATAGACATGGTCATGTACATGAGGCACACCAACAGCCTTGTTAATGCGCTATTAAAAAGGGTTTTCAATTTTATGAAACCCAACCAAAAGTGGGAGGAAAGACACCCATTTAAGCAAGCTATTGTCAAAAAGTAATTTTTTTAGTACCTTAAAGGAATAATTGTGCATATTACCTTAATATGAAAACCGTTAAAATGCTTCTTACAGAAATATCAGATCTAATTGCAGAGATAGAAACAAACTATCCTGAACTCTATCAATATTTGGACGAAAACCCAATAACAATACCCAACGTGGAGCATCCTAAAATTGGCACCACAGAGCTTAAAAATTATTTAGAAAGCTTGCGGGATCTATTGGAAAAACACAAGAACAAAATAAAATAAAAACCAAATTAGGTTTTAAGCTTTGTTTTAAATGTAAATAAGAATCTAAGGTTTCTTTTTGACTTGTTTCATAGCTTCCCCAATTTGGTTGCTGGCCGAAAAACTGGCAACCATATCATTTAACATACTACTGGCTGCTTGGGGAGAGTTAGGTAACAAAATCAGGTTGCTATTAGTTTCTTGCCCAATAGCTTGCAGCGTATCGTAATGCTGGGTGACCACAATAAGTGCTGAAGCTTCCTGGGAATTGATCCCAACCCTATTTAGCACATCTACAGATTCTTCAAGCCCACGGGCAATCTCACG
>DASWKU010000019.1:0-4819 GCA_036396455.1 Flavobacteriaceae bacterium | reverse complement strand
CGATTGTGTTTCATCACTTTCGCTAAATGCCGTTTTGATGAGTACCGTTGAAATGTTGAAATTTCCAAAAGAATTTTGTATCAATGAATTATAGGTATCGCTATAACCATCCCCATTGTCATCGATGGCATTAAAGCTCTCCGATAAATTTTGGGAATAGGCTCTACTTCCCGTTAAATCAATTTTTAAATCGGTTATTAATTCCAAATTTGCTGAAACGTCCAAAATACGATTGGTAACTTCGGTATATTGTTGGTTGAAATCTGGATATACTGTTAACCAACCATTTCTGGCCACCAAATCCCGAATATCACTTTGGCTTCCAAAGGTGTAGCCAAAGGTGGGTTTCAATGTGCCAATAAATCCTGGGGTTCTTAAATAGCCCGGTAAAAATGTTCCGTTATTTTCGGTATAATTTATCTGGATCCGCTTCACGCTGGTCAATAAATCAATTGCGGAATTGAAAATTTTTGTTCCCGCTCCTGTGCTTTTTTTCACTTGGGTCGGATTGGCATTTGCTACTGGTTTACCATCTTTGTCAAGTGCAGGTCCGGGAGCCCTTCTTCTATCAGCAGGTCCATTGGCTCTAGTCGATTTTTTTACAAGACCTACGTATCTATAAAGATTCTCCATGTTTAGTGTAGAACTTATATTATGGGTGTTGGCGTTCTGTATTGAGTTACCTAAATTATAGGTTGTTACCGAACCATCTTTTTCAGTAAATGGAAGATTGGTATTCAAATCCGAACCCTTTTGCCATTGAAAATCTCCGGTATAAGAATACGTGGCCCTCAAGAAATTAAAGGTTGGTATTTTATACAATGGGATTTCATAATTAACCTGTAACTGTTGGTTTTGAATATTTGGATCCCCTAAATCAAAAAACCCATCCCAAACATCAAGATTGGGATCTTGTCTTCCATTAATTCTGTCGTCAATAAAATAATTTCTAACAATATTGGTATTTGCAGCATTGAAGTTAAAACTCAAGGACTTGGTAATATTGTAATTGATGGCATATTGTGTGTTGAAATTATAATTCCTTCTGAAGAGTTCTTCCAGTCCTATATTATCCCCCACTAAATCAACTTCCCTGAATTTTTGTTTGCTGAACTGTCTAATGATATCTGAATTAAATGAAAAACTGGCAGGCAAAATATTAAAGTTGAAATCTTTAAAAATCTTCCAATACTTACCCGTAAATAGTGAGTCATTTTTAGCAAACGGTTCAACTACAATTGGATTAAAGTTGAAATTATAGTTTACACCTGCCCTTACATTTTGGTCCAATGCATTTTCTATTTCAAAATCCCGATGTTCTACTTTATTATGTGAAAAATTGAAGGTAAAATTTTCGACATCATAAAAATGTGGTTTCGATTCTCCTGTACGCTGTTTTTTGACACCAATAAAATTGATGCTTTTTCGTTTGGTATAGTTTTCATTGACCGTTAGTATGGAATCCCTATTTGGATTATTGTCCAACTGGGTTTGAAGTTTAATATCCTGATAAAACTCGTCATATTCTGGTGTAATGATCTCTTCGCTTTGGGCATAGTTAAATGGAATTTGTATGCCCCATTTTTTGGGCAGCAATTGACCAAGATTGACATTGGTCACCACATCATATTGTTTGACATCTTCCCTACTTCTTTCGTTGGGGCGTTGCTCCAAAGAACCAAACCCAGTAGTACTTTGTCTCCCCGTTGCACTAATATTGGCAAAGTCGGCAATATTGGTGTCAACACTGGCTATAGCAGCCCAACCGCCTTGGTCGTCCATATCGGACAAGCGCAATTCATTAAACCAAATTTCTCCGCATTGGTTCATCGGGATACTACCAGCCGCTGGATTTTTGACCCCAACCATTAAAACCCTGACATCCCCAAAATTAGGATTCCCTTTTATTGCAACACGTTGCTGACCGAGCGTTTGTGGGTCAAACTCGTTGACCTGGACAGGTCCATCGGGTGTGACATCATAATACAACGGCGTTAGATTGGCTAGGGACCCATTGGCAATTCCCAAAGATTTGATCTCCTGCAAAACATCCAAATCCAAATTGATCTCGTTTGGCCAGACATCTTCACGAGAAGATCCTGTTTTAACATCAAGGGGCAATTCAATTTGGTAAAAATTTTGGGTCAAATCGTTACCCATTCGTATAAACCCGACCAATTCACCTGGGCCTAGACTTCCCGTCTTTCCAGCTTGTGCGTGCATGAACATCCGCAACTTTTTATATTGGCGCATATCAATATTAATGTTTTTGAATACACCCCTAGAGTCTCTAGGCTCCAATTCACAGACTTCGAGAACCAGAGATTGCTCATTTTGTCTAATGATATTGTTGTTGTTGTTCAGCTTTTCCAATTCCACTCCTGGAGGCAATACATAGTTCCCTTCATTTTCCTGAAGGCCAACAATTCCAACATTCAATTCGGCATTGGCACTATTATTATTTGGGTCTTGATCCAGATCCAAAGTATAACGTCTCCAATCACTTCTAACTAAATCCAGGGTAGCAAAACGAAGGACTGTATTTTGCGAAAATCCGTTAAGGAACAATCTTGCAAAACGTACCGATCTGATATCCGTAATTCCTCCTATTGCGGCCGTTGGTTCAGATATTGGAAGCCTAAATTGATACCATTTGACTTCCCGTGTTTGGCCATTTGGCAAAACCACATTTCGTGTCTTGATATCATTAATTTGTGTATTGTTTTCGTTTAAGGTACTTGGAGAAACATTGATTCTATATTCATAATAACTATCAATGGTATTCATGGTATTATCCCTATTGATATCTTCAACATCAGGCTGAGGTGCCGCTCCACGATTAGTTTGTGTAAAAGTATCAGGTGAGTTGCCCTGTGATCCATTATATTCTTTATACCGTTGAAAGATGTCGCCTTCAGCATTCAGGAAATAGGTATAGTTGTCCTTGGATGGATCATCCCCAAAATTAGGAAATCGATCAATTTCTTCGACATCATCATAACCATCCAATCCCACATCTTGATTATCACGTTCCTGACCCAAAGTTGAAAAGGTGTAAATCAATGATTGATTTTTAGGAACCACGGTTCCATATACTGTTTCTGGTAATAGTGTGCCGATATTCCCATTTTCAGGCAGTCCATTTTCATACATCTTTTTTCCATCCTTTAAAATGTCCTCAGAAATGTTTCCTAAATTGATACTTAAAGTCCCACCTGGATTTGAAGGATTGTCCAAAAACGGATCTTGGAGCCAAAATTCAATATATTCAACATTGGCCTGCTCAAAATCGGTAGAAGTAATCTGCCGCATAATTCCTGCCCAAGCTTGAGTGGGGTTACTAATAGTTCCAGAAGCAGCATTTGGATCAAAATTATAAGGTCCTCTTTCGGTAGGGTAATAGACCAAATCCAGAGTGTTTATCACTGTGGATTGCCCTTGAACGATGTCCCTTTCAGGGAAAATTTCATCGATAAAAACACGCCTTGTGTAAAGATTTGATACATCATCCTCTGATAAGCCACTTGGTCGTTGGCTACTATAGAAAATGGGGTCAATGGTATACCAATTCAAAAAAGCCCGTCCATATCCATTTTGAATGCCTGGATTGTTAACTTGGTCATCCTCGGTCACATTGTTGACTGTTCTTGGTCTACTGGACAACACCCAAGATTGTGGCGACAACAGTTCAATGGAGCCTTGTGTGCCTTCAAAGTCATCAACATAAACTGTAGCTTCATTGTTAAAATTTGAACCTTTAGGAGCCCCCGGTGCCAAATAGGCAAACTCTCCTCTTACCGATAGATTTGAAGGCACATCGGTATCGATGTTTGGAAGTTTATTTACCAGTCGCGTTAAAAATGGAACTTCGGTGGAAAAATTGCCATTCAATCCAAAAATGGTATTGTTTATAGGTTCACTATTGTAGTTTGCTTTCTGGGTAATGGGCCGTTCGTTAAGGTTGAGAAAAGTTCCCCCTAAAACAAAGTTTTCGTTAAACTGATGTTCTATATTAACACCAGAAAACCGTCTTGTCTGTTGGCCAAATACAGCATTATTTTCCACAGAAACATTTATGGGTGTATTGGATGCTTTTAAGGCCTCATCCAAAATCTGTACACGCCCCAATTGGTAATTAACGGTATAATCAATGCCTTCCACCAACACCCGACCTCCGGCAGTAACTTTTACAGAACCTCTTGGCACATTGAATGCTCCAACCGAAATTCCATCACCACCTACAGATTTAAACCTCCCCTTAATTTGAAATTTGTTTTTTTCAGCTTCATTTAGAGCGGCAGTTTTGGTTTTTTTATAGAGAATGTCATATACGTATTTCTCCTGATTCGGATTGGTATAAATATCTTCTTCATAATCAATTGCATTATTGTTTGGATTCTTATCATTATCCAAAACATCAAATAAATATCGACCAAAGGGCTCCACTTTTGTGAAAATGATTTTCCCGTTTTGGGTCAGAACCGTAAGGCCCGGTACAAAATCAAAAAAGCCGTCACCGTTTTCTTGTGGATCATTATTATAATTGAGCCGATCCAGATGAAACAACCTAATTAATGGAGTATCGATTATGTTTCCATCATCTGCAGGATCAAAAGGCGTATTGTTGTTAAAGGTTGGAAAGGAAGTGCCCTCTACTGGCGAAATATAATTTAATGGCGATGACTCCGTGTAAAAAATATTGAGTTTAAAATCTTCACGACTTAATTGGAAGGCTCCTGTATCATATACATTTTTCATCATCAAATCCCAAATAGGCTCATCGACGTTGGTAATGGCGCTTTTTAACATTTTTAATACC
>DASWKU010000018.1:0-5059 GCA_036396455.1 Flavobacteriaceae bacterium | reverse complement strand
TCGGATTTGAATACCAATCTTCCATTTACTGAAAAAGATGGTTCGGTAACAACCTATAATTTAGGTAACTCAATACAGAACGCCAACACCCATAATATAAGTTCTACGCTAAACATGGAGAATCTTTATAGATACGTGGGTCTTGTAAAAAAATCAACCAGAGCAAATACTAATGTAAGAAGAGTTCCTGGACCTGCACTTGACAAAGATGGTAAACCAATAGCAAATGCCAATCCGACCCAAGCGAAAAAAAGCACAGGAGCGGGAACAAAAATTTTCAATTCCGCAATTGATTTATTGACCAGCGTGAAGCGGATCCAGATAAATTATACCGAAAATAATGGAACATTTTTACCAGGTTATTTAAGAACCCCTGGTTTTATAGGCACATTGAAACCCACCTTTGGCTATACGTTTGGAAGCCAAAGTGATATTAGGGATTTGGTGGCCAGGAATGGTTGGTTAACGGTATATCCGGATTTCAACCAACAATATACCGAAGTTACCAATCGTATTTTGGACGTTTCAGCAAATTTGGAAATAATAACCGATTTAAAAATTGATTTAACGGGAAGTAGAGCCTATTCCCAAAATTTATCGGAGAGTTTCAATGCCATCGACGACAATGGGGATGGTTATAGCGATACCTATAATTCATTGATACAAAATTCTTTTGGAAATTTCAACATTTCAACGGTACTCATCAAAACGGCATTTAGCAAAAGTGATGAAACACAATCGGCGGCCTTCAATGATTTTAGGGCAAACCGTTTAACAATAGCAAACAGGCTTGCCACAAATTATTATGGTAGTCCCACCTTTCCAACAGACGCCGAAGGTTATCCAGTTGGTTTTGGCAAAAATAACCAGGCGGTACTGTTACCAGCGTTTCTTTCGGCGTATTCAGGACAAAGTGCCGACAAGGTAAAACTTTCTGCATTTAGGGATATTCCAATTCCCAATTGGCAGTTAAGGTACACAGGCTTCATGAAATTCAAATGGTTCAAAGATAAATTCAAGCGTTTTTCGGTAACACATGGTTATAGATCCAGTTATACCATTAATCAGTTTAGGACCAATTTGGACTATGACCCGAACAATCCTGATATTTTGGATCAAGGTGGAAATTTTAAAAACCAAACCTTGTTCAGCAACATCAATTTACAGGAACAATTTAGCCCATTGGTACGATTGGATTTTGAAATGCAAAACTCTGTTAAAATTTTGGCAGAAGTCAAAAAAGACAGAATTTTATCGCTGAGTTTTGATAATAATTTACTCACAGAAATCCAAGGGAAAGAGTATATACTTGGCTTAGGGTATAGAATAAAGGACGTTAGGATACGCTCAAAAATTGCGGGCCCGAACCAAATAGTGAAAAGCGATTTAAATATGAAGGCCGACGTTTCTGTACGGGACAATAAAACCATAATCCGATATTTGGATTTGGAAAACAATCAGGTTACTTCTGGACAAACCATTTGGGGAATCAAATATTCTGCAGATTATGCCTTTAGTAAAAACTTGACAGGAATATTTTATTTTGACTATTCATTTTCAGAATATGCCATTTCAACCGCATTCCCACAAACCACAATTCGATCTGGGTTTACGTTGAGATATAATTTTGGAAATTAAATATTGATAATAAACATTTAAAAAATTACATTTGTCCCATTATAAATTTTAGCATCAAAATGAACATACCAACCAATTTAAAATATACAAAAGACCACGAATGGGTCAAAGTAGAAGGAGATACTGTAACCGTAGGAATTACCGATTTTGCACAAGGTGAATTAGGCGATATTGTTTATGTCGAAGTCGAAACGGTTGATGAAACCTTGGAAGCCGAAGAAATTTTTGGAACGGTGGAAGCTGTTAAAACAGTATCTGATTTATTTTTACCGGTTTCAGGTGAAATCATTGAGTTTAATGCTGTATTGGAAGACGAACCTGAAAAAGTAAATACCGATCCTTATGGTGAAGGTTGGATGATAAAAATCAAATGTTCCGATGTGTCCCAGATAGATCATCTTTTATCTGCGGAAGATTATAAAACTTTGATTGGTGGCTAAACATTGGGCATTAATTGTACTTCTATTTTATCTTTTTTTATTAACGGGTATCAGCCTAATAGACCTAGGGGAGCTACCATCCTTGGGATCGTCGTTTGATGATAAGATATTTCATTTTTTATCACATGCGGTATTGGTGGGAATATGTTTTAATTATTTCAAAAGAACTAGGGTTTCCAAACCCATAATGATATCCGCTTTTGTGCCTATTTGTTATGGAATTGCCATTGAATGGCTTCAAGACATTACATCTGATTTAAGGACATCAGATGGTTATGATGTTTTGGCCAATGTTTTGGGAACGATTTTTGCTATTATATTCATAAACATTATAAAAAATGTGAAGTTAAAATAAAACAAACCCTTGCTTTTTTAACATTTTATTGGTTAATTTAGCATTCTTAAACTTTAAAGACTCATGGAACCGAAAAAACACACAAAAGCAGATGTAAGTAAAAACAGTTCAATTTATTTTGCTCTAGGACTTGCGTTAATGTTAGCGGTAACGTATTTAACGATCAATTATAAAAGTTATGATAAGTCAAATATTGATATTGGACTATTAAATGTAGATCAAGAATTGGAAGAGGAAATTCCAATTACTGAACAAATTCAGACACCACCGCCACCGCCACCGCCACCTGCGGCACCTGAAGTTATTGAAATTGTAGAGGACGAAGAGGATGTACAGGAAACTGTAATTGAATCCACTGAAACCAATCAAGAAGAAGAAATAGCTGAAGTTGAAGATATTCAGGTTGAAGAAGTGGAAGAAGATGTTGAGGTTCCGTTTGCGGTTATTGAAAATGTACCGGTTTTTCCTGGCTGTGAAAATGAAAAGGGGAATGAGGCTAAAAAACAATGCATGTCTGATAAAATCGCTGATTTCGTAAATAAAAAATTCAACACTGAATTGGCTGGGGATTTGGGATTATCTGGAAGACAACGTATCAATGTGGTCTTTAAAATAGACAAAAACGGAGACATTACTGGAGTTCGCTCAAGAGCTCCCCACCCTGCCTTAGAAAAAGAGGCTGCTAGAGTGATAAATTTATTGCCAAAAATGAAACCTGGAAAACAGCGTGGTAAATCTGTAATTGTTCCATATTCCTTACCAATTATTTTTGTTGTGCAAGATTAATTCAAAAAATAGATAAGTTAAAAATCCCGTTCAAAACTAATTGGACGGGATTTTTGTTTTGGTATGCTTATTGCGATTTTATCATAATATTAACATTTAAAACTTAAATATTATGAAGCATTTAAAAGAATCACAACACATTGCTGGCCAGAGCAATGTAAATGTGAAAAAAACGCAAAAGCATGATGTAAATTTACAAAAAAACGCAACGCTTTATTTTCAAATGGGATTAATTCTCTGTTTGCTTGCCGTCTACTCATTACTGGAAATGAAGTTTGAAAGTAAAAATTATGTAATTGTTCAACCTCCACCAATTGAAGATTTTGATGAAGTTGACATCAAAAACTTTAAAGAGTACCGAGACGAAATTAAAACGATCGAACCAATTAAAAATGTTCAAAAACTGGGAGCCAAAAATCCCGTAATTAAACCAGATGACACCCCAAATATTGATGTTATAACCCATGTGATTTCAGAACCTACCATTACCAATACACCAGTTGACCCAGGCAGTATTAAAGTTGACAAAATTATTGATGAAGACTTTGAAATATTTAATATAATCGATGTTGAAAAAGTTCCAATTTATCCCGGTTGTGAATCGGCCTCAAATAATAAAGAACGCATTAAATGTATGTCAGACAAGCTTTCAAAATTGGTCCAAAAGAAATTCAATACAGATTTGGCTTCTGGATTTGGATTGTCAGGGACTCAAAAAATAGATGTTGCGTTCCGAATTGATAAACAGGGACATATTACAGATATCAAAGCACGGGCGCCACATCCTCAATTGGAAAAAGAAGCTTTCCGTATTGCAGAAAAAATCCCTACCATGAAACCAGGTTTGCAACGCAACAAACCTGTATCGGTGATGTATAATTTGCCCATTGTTTTTAAAGTGCAATAAACAATGGTACAATTTAAATGAAATGACCGTTATCAAATTATGATAGCGGTTTTTCTTATCCCTATTTTGAAAAAAATAGTATCTTTCAGCAATCAATAGGTGCTACCGGTCTTATGAAGAAATTCTTTCTGATTTTAGTTGTGTTTTCTAATTCTTTTGCCTTTTCTCAAAATGTAGAGACTTATGAAAAATCACCTGTTTTTCCTGAATGCGACTCACAACCCATTGAAAATTTAAAAGCATGTTTCAACAACAAGCTCAATCAGTATATATTTGAAAACTTTAATGTGCCTAAAATTGTAAATGATGATAATTACAATGGCGATATTAAAATTCTTTTTGAAGTCGATAAAGAAGGCACAGTACAAGTGATTTATATTGATGCGACCTATGAGGAATTAAAAACTGAAACCAAGCGCGTTTTTGAATCGTTGCCCAAAATAACCCCTGGAACCTATAATGGCAGGCCCATTTACTTTCAATATTCACTTACGGTCAAAATTCCTTTGGTTGACCCAACCGCAATGGTAGATGGAGCGAAGTCTCAACTGGTGGAAAAGGAATCAGAAAATTTAAATGCAACGCTTTCAGGCGAATTTGACAGTATCAATAATTCAATAGTTAACTATCAAAATCTGGAATATAAAAGCCAGTTGAACATTCCGTTTACCCATACTTACTATGCAAGGTTTGACCAACAAATGAATGCACTGGGAACCAATAGCCATACGGCAGCAAAGCCTTTGTTATATGATGAAGTTTCTGCATATTATGATTTTGAAGCCGAAAAAGAGGCATTAAAAAAAGATTCTGGAAGTTGGTGGACAAGAAAATTATGGAATGAACATTTGGTCCAGGTACAGGGCAAGGATTACTGGTTTACCATTGACCCCATTTTTGACCTTCAAGTAGGGAAAGATACCGATGCCGATT
>DASWKU010000017.1:0-6450 GCA_036396455.1 Flavobacteriaceae bacterium | reverse complement strand
GGACAACCAATTTTTGCATGGGCGCATAATTGGATTTTGAACCTATGGTATTGATTTCACGACCAATTTCCTGCCCTATAAAGCCCAGTTTTTTACCATTGGAATCATCCGATTTTAGGGCTTTTAAAAAGTAGTCCAAATGATTTTTTAAACGCACTTTTTCTTCAGTAATATCAAACTTTTCAATGTAATAGATCAATTCCTGCTCAAACCGATTTTCATCCAGTTTTTCCTTGAGTTCCGCTACTCCTTTTTGCAAACGCTCCCGAACACCTTCAATACGTTCTGGGTCCATGGCGATGACGTTGTCCAATAAGTCCGAAATATTTTTAGTTCTATCAAAAAATTCAGATTCCAGACTTTTGCCTTCGTCCAATCGGTACTCATGGATTTTCTCTAAACTCGAATCAATTTCGTTTGCAATTTGGGCCCATTCATCTTCATCTATTTCATCTCGCTCTGTGGTTACAGCATCGGGCAATCTGATGGCCATTTTAAGAAGTTCGGTCTCATCACCGTCAACCACTTCTCTAAGTTGTTTGATATATTGCCTGACAACGGTTTTATTGATTTGTGTTGAGGTTTCTTCACCGGTGATTTCCATATACAATGAAAAATCTATTTTACCGCGTTCTAGTTTTGAAGCGATGAGTTTTCTAATTTCTAGCTCTTTTTCTCTGTAAAGCGAAGGTATTCTCGTATTTAAATCGAGGTTTTTACTGTTTAAAGATTTTATTTCAATAGATATTTTTTTTGTTGGAAGCTGTATCACAGATTTTCCGTAACCGGTCATGGATTGTATCATAAACACGTTTTAAAAGTTGAACAAAGGTAAGCAAAAACCTAAAGTTTTATCACATTGAAATTAGTATTGGGTGTATGACAAATTTCACCTGCCCGCCGGCAGACAGGGCTATGTTGCAAATAGTGGAACGCTGATAAGGCTGATTTTTATGAATTGCGCAGTTTGTGTCAGTGTCCCTGAGGAATCGGGACTGCCTGATTAGCGTTATCTGCATTCTTTTGGCAATTGTATGGTTCAGGCCATAAATGGCACTGGTCCCAAAAGCAGCCAATAGCGCAAAGGTCCGTTTATTCATGTATGGCCTGTTTTGCTGCCTCTACAGCTTTTGGGCTATTGCCAATAAATATTTGATTGTTAAAAATTATGACGGGCCTACTTAAAAATGTATAATGCTGAAGAATATAGTGTTTAAAATCCTGTTCGGTGAGGTTTAGGTCTTTAAGCCCCATGTCTTTATAAAGCTTTGCCCTTTTGCTGAACAATGCCTCATAACTTCCAGAAAGATTGTAAAGCTCTTCAAGCTGTTTTACGGTAATTTCCTGTTCTTTAATATCTTGAAAAATAAAGTTTGATGGCAAGTCCAAAGCTTTTATAATTCGCACGCAAGTACTGCAAGTTTTTAGATAGTAAATTTTATTCATGCCTCTGCTTTTGAACTGCAAAGTAACAGGTTTTAAAAAGAAAATTAATTACTTTTAAAAAAAATAAATTATGGATTGGGCTTTTGACATTTCACTAAAAAACAGGGCAATTTTAAAATCGTTTATTGAAAGTTTTTCTTTGGAAGAACTCAACAAAATTCCCCAAGGATTTAACAATAACCTTATTTGGAACATTGCACACATTATTGCATCGCAGCAAATTTTGGTATACAGATTATCGGGCTTACCTACAATGGTATCTGATGAAATGATTGAAATGTTTAAAAAAGGCACAAGGCCTGAACGGGATTTGATCCAAACTGAAATTGATGAAATAAAAAGTTTATTGTTTTCTCCAATTGAAAAAACCAAAGAAGATTATCACAGTGGATTGTTTGAAAACTTTCAGGAATATACCACGTCTACAAATAGTACTTTGACCAATGTTGAAGATGCCATTTGGTTTAACACATATCACGAAGGCATTCACCTGGGCTATATTTTAGCTCTAAAAAAATCATTATAGTTTATGGATTATTATTCAATCGCATCCATTTTAATAGTCATTTCAGCAATTTTCGGATACATTAATGTTAGGTTTTTAAAATTGCCCACCACTATAGGTTTAATGGTCATCACCATCGTTTTTACTCTGGTGTTGCTTATCATTGGGCAGTTTAACGACTCTCTTTTGTATCAAGAAAAACAATTTGTTTCCAATATAGATTTTCAAACCATTTTGCTGGATGTCATGTTGAGTTTTTTATTGTTTGCCGGAGCGTTGCACACCAATTTTGAACAGCTCAAAGTACAGCGTGCACCAGTTTTGGTTTTCGCTACGTTAGGAACCTTAACATCAACATTTTTAGTGGGAATTGCCGTCTATTTTTTACTTCAGGTTATTGGCTTAAATGTTGAATTTATTTACTGCTTATTGTTTGGTGCACTGATATCGCCTACTGACCCCATTGCGGTTTTGGGAATTTTGAAAAAAGCCAATGCTCCAAAAATTTTGGAAACCAAAATTGTAGGGGAATCGTTGTTTAATGATGGCGTTGGTGTTGTAGTGTTTTTAACCATTTTCTCCATTGCTGCATCCCCAAATGCCGACCATGGGTTTTCTGATGTTGCCATACTTTTTGGTCAAGAAGTCATTGGCGGCATTGCTTTGGGATTGATTTTGGGTTGGATAACCTATAGACTGTTGAAATCTATTGACGATTATGAAGTTGAAGTCATCATTACCATTGCAACGGTTATGGGTGGAACCATGTTGGCCCATTATTTTCACACCTCTGCACCTTTGGCGATGGTGACCGCTGGGTTGTTTGTGGGCAATGATACGGTTAGACAAAACGCTATGTCTGAAACCACCGAAACCTACGTTGATAAATTTTGGGAGCTTATTGATGTGCTGTTGAATACCATTTTATTTGTCCTAATCGGAATGGAAATGCTCATACTGACCCTTAATTTCAGTTCCATGATTGCTGGATTGATTGCTGTACCTCTTGTACTGCTTTGTAGATATCTATCGTTATGGTTTCCTATAAAAAGCTTTGCCAAAAAATTGGGCTTTGTTCCCAATACCAATTTAATCATGACTTGGGGCGGATTACGAGGCGGGATATCCATTGCATTGGCATTGAGCCTGAAACCCGAAATGCACAGGGAATTATTTTTGGTAATCACCTACATTATCGTCGTATTTTCCATTATTGGACAAGGTTTGACCGTGGAACGGGTCATTAAAAAATTCACCTCCACTAATGATTGATCTTTATAAATTTGGAAATTTCAGAGTAGGGAATCGTGAATTCGGTAATGCCCTCTGCATAAGAGGCCAATTCGTAGGTGTTATATAAAAATATCACACCATCATCATTGAAGCCTATATTTTCGGGAAGTTTAAAATCTTCACCAAAAAAATAATTCTCAGAGCTATCAGTAGTTTTTGTGGCGGTCTCAGTTTTAAAATACTGCTCCACCATCGAAATAAAATCTTTGGATGGCTTCAATACATCATCTTGGGAATATAAATCGCCAGTTTTTGGGTCAAAATTCAATAAGGTTATTACACTATTGCCATGTGCGCCTCCTGTGAACGTATAACTATCAATGGATATTGTAATGACATATACAGACTGAAACACAACTTCACTGTTAATAGTAACTTCCCATGGTGCTGCATCAGCTTCAAAGTCATTTTTAAAACTGATAAACCGATTTTCAAATTGGGAAATGGCGTCATTTAAAGTAAGCCTATCGGTATCCTCTTCAAAAAACACGATGTGTTCAGCAATTGCGGATTCTATAGCCTTATTAATTTTGGAAGTTATATCAGATGCATCGTTTAGTTTTGGATAAATCACTTCGATGGATACGGGATCCTTTTTTATGATTGCAGTTTCCTCAAATTCAAAGGAAATTTCTTTTACACAAGAGGTTAAAATGACCAAAATGGAGAACAAAAGTATTTTTTTCAAGGCATTAATTTTAAAAAGTGAACATGTATTTAAAGATAAGGTATTGATTTGAATAGAACGAATTAAAGATTAAATTTGTTGCAAATATTTATAAATGAAGTTCAACACAAAAACAATACATGGGGGCCAAGAGCACGATAAGGCCTATGGTGCTGTAATGCCACCAATATATCAAACCTCTACCTATGCACAAAGCACACCGGGAGGTCACAAAGGATACGAATATTCAAGAACCCACAATCCAACACGGCATGCTTTGGAAAACGCCTTTGCAAGTATTGAAAACGGCAATTATGGGTTGGCATTTGCATCGGGCTTGGCGGCAATCGACGCCATTGTCAAGCTTTTAAAACCCGGTGATGAAGTGATTTCGACCAACGATTTATATGGAGGCTCCTATAGATTGTTCACCAAAATATATGAAGATTTTGGAATCAAGTTTCATTTTATAGGCATGGAAAATGCATCAAATGTTGAATCCTATATCACTGAAAACACAAAACTGATTTGGGTTGAAACACCAACAAACCCCATGATGAATATCATTGACATTAAGGCAACATCAGTGATTGCAAAAAAACACAATATCCTTTTGGCAGTCGATAATACATTTGCCACACCCTATTTGCAGTTGCCACTTGATTTGGGCGCTGATATTGTGATGCATTCCGCCACCAAATATCTTGGAGGCCACAGTGATGTGGTCATGGGCGCTTTGATTGTGAATGATAAAGCATTGGCAGATAAATTATATTTTATTCAAAATGCAAGTGGCGCAGTTTGTGGGCCCCAAGACAGTTTTCTGGTATTGAGGGGCATTAAAACTTTGCACATCCGTATGCAACGCCATTGTGAAAATGGAAAAGCAGTGGCCGAATATTTGGCAACCCACCCCAAAATTGAAAAGGTCTATTGGCCAGGGTTCGAAAATCATCCTAACCATTCCATTGCAAAGGCACAAATGAAGGATTTTGGAGGAATGGTTTCATTTACTTCCAAGAACAATAATTATGAAGAAGCCATAAAAATTGTAGAGAGGCTAAAGATTTTCACACTTGCAGAATCATTGGGCGGCGTTGAATCTCTTGCTGGACATCCTGCGAGCATGACGCATGCCAGTATTCCGAAAGAAAAAAGAGAACAAACAGGGGTTGTGGATTCTTTGATAAGGTTAAGTGTAGGGATTGAAGATATTGATGACCTGATTGCAGACCTAAAGCAAGCTATTGGATAAGATATTTACGTTTATATATAATAGTTGCAGCTTTGTAGTTGAGGATTTTCGGCATGAAAATCAGATGTATCAAAACTGTAATAATCTGAAGTTTAGTGTAAAATAGTAATTATTTTTAAGAGTTGTAAATATTTATTTTTCAATAATACTTTCACCATTCCAAAAATAAGTTTTCAATATTTCAATTTTTTCTCTTTCAAATTTTTCATTCGGAGTTATTTTGACATATATAATTTTATCCTTTTCTCCTCCATCTTGATTAGGGAAAATATATGTGTAATATGGTTCAGGGCCATCACAATGGGAGTTTTCTATTTCAGGTAATTCAATCAGATTGTTATTCTTGTCGACCATAAAATAATAATCCTCTATATTTGAGCAACAAGCCATGTATTCAATATTTACAATTAATATTTTCGTTATATTCTTTAAATCCTGATATATAACTTGAATGGAACTTTTTTTAAACATTTCCATATCTCCCAAACGGATTTTTCTTAAAATTTTAGAATTTTCATTAAGGTCGACCAAATCCGCAGTCCATTTCTTATTTTGATATTCAGGAGTGTACAGTTTTTGATAGTCAATCTTAGGTAGGATTAACCCATATCCATTTGAATTTACCGATTCTTGAGTAAATCCTTTGATAGAAATGAATAATATTAAAATTCCAAATATTATTATTTTCATAATTATTTATAACTTTAATCTAAATAATACACATAACCAAAGTTAAGCCAAACCAACCAATCATTGAATTTATTATAGCTCAATTCATGATTAAAACCATCAATCCAATCACTAAAATAAAGTTGCCAACGCAAATCTAACATAAGATCTGAAAGTTTAGTGAATTTATACCTTACCCCGACACTAGTGACAACTGACCAAGCATTTATAGGAGTTAAATCAATTGGATATCTTCTGTCATCGCCTAAAGGTACACCATTAGGTTTAGGAAGATATGTTTCATCTTGATACCAATAGTCATAGATGTTATTTTTATTATAAATTTTACCATCCCCATAATCAGTCCACGCTTGAGGGTGTGAATTGGTAAAGTGGAAGCCCAAACTTACAAAAGGGGCAAATTTATAGGCAAACGCTTGGAACGAACGAATACTTAAGGGAAAGTATTCCAACTGCATACCGATATCAAAGTTTTCCGCTACACCATGATGCGCCCTTAATTTGTCGGCAAGTGCAGAAGTTTTATCTGGGGCCACCCATTCGCCATGGTGGTCAAGTTTGGTATAGTTCCATGAAATTTCAGAACGAAGCTTG
>DASWKU010000016.1:0-16679 GCA_036396455.1 Flavobacteriaceae bacterium | reverse complement strand
GGTTCGATTCTTTCTACTTGTGAAAAAGCCGTTAATCCGATAAAAAGGGAAAGTAAGGTTATGCTTTTTTTGAAATTCATAATCGTTATTTTTTTATTAGTAAAAGTTAAACTGTATATAACTCACAGGTTGTAAACCATTTTAGACCTCAAAGGTTTTGAAAACCTCACTCAAGACCTCACAGGTTGTAAACCATTTTAGACCTCACAGGTTTTGAAAACCTGTGAGGTCTTAAAGCCTATAGTTTTTATTTATATTTCTAAATTAAATTTTTCCAATACTTTCAACTTATGGCTTGCCTTAAAATTTTTTTTCCTTCAAACATTTCTAAAACTTCCAATCTTTTAAGTTTGGTCGGTTTATAAGATACTATTGAACGGAAAGAAGAATGTTCGTAATCTTCATAATTGTCTGTAAACTCATGTTTCACCGGATTCAAATGGACATATATAATTGTATTAATTAGATACTTTTCATCTGTGATCCGTTGTCTTTTGTACCGTTCTTTAAAAAGGCTTCCTTCTCTATCATATTTTTTATTCATAGCTTTTGCATAGGCATTGAATAGATTCGAAAAAGGAAGATGCAACTTATCTTCTGGGAGTTTACAATCTTCTTTTATATTCAATAAAAAATGAAAATGATTTTTTAGAAGACAATAAGCATATATGTCGGAAATTGGAAGCCAATGCTTTTCCACCAGACTTAAAAAATATGAATAATTACCAGCTTCCAAAAACAAATTTTCACGATTGTTTCCTTTGTTATAGATGTGATAAAAATATCCTTTTTCCAAAAAATCTTGTGATTCCATAGTTGTTTTTTTGGCTCTGATTAAACTTCTCAGGTTAAAATATCCTTTATTAGACCTCACGGCCCCGACGTTTCGGGGGGTTATGGGGATTTCATAATGATTGTTAAAAAGCACTTCCCATTATTTAAAATCAAACGCTTATTAATTGATTGGGCAAAATAATAACGGTTTTCCCATTGACCAGGATTTCCAATTCCTTAGTACCCTCCAAAGCAAAACTTGTTTTATTTTGGGTGACGTTCACCTTTACGATCTGATTCCTAAAATTAATTTTAAAGGAATATCCCTCCCATTGTTTTGGAATTCTCGGAGTAAATGATAAGGTATTATTTTTAATCCGCATGCCACCAAAACCTTCCACAATACTCATCCAAGTTCCGGCCATGGACGTGATGTGCAAGCCTTCATGGACCTCGTGGTTGTAGTCGTCCAAATCCAAACGGGAGGTTCTTAAATAAAAGGTATAGGCCTGCTCCATTCTGCCCAATTTTGCGGCTTGGATACTGTGCACACAAGGTGACAACGAACTTTCGTGAACCGTAAAGGGTTCATAAAAATCAAAGTGGCGTTCCAGTTCTTCAGTTGTAAAATCGTCCTCAAAAAAGTACATTCCCTGAAGCGTGTCGGCCTGTTTGATGTATGGTGAACGTAAAATGCGGTCCCAAGACCATTTCTGGTTGATGGGGCGTTGTGATTTGTCCAAATCGGCAACGGTAATGAGTTCTTTATCCAAAAATCCGTCCTGTTGAAGGTAGATGTTCCGGTCTTTGTCAAAAGGAAAATACATATTATCTGCAACGGCTTTCCATTGGTCCGTTTCAGCTTTTGACAATTTTGTTTTGTCCATTATTCTTTTAAAATCTTCTGAATAATCTTTTTCAACTCTAGCATAATTTTCCAAAGCATAATTAATGCACCATTTTGCGATATAATTCGTGTAAAAATTATTGTTTACATTGTTTTCATATTCATTCGGTCCGGTTACGCCCAAAATCACATACTTGTTTTTAGCTTTCGAAAACGTGGCGCGCTGTTGCCAAAAACGGGCAATGCCAATCAAGACTTCCAAGCCTTTTTCAGGAATATAGCTGTAATCTCCGGTAAATCGATAATAATTGTAAATGGCAAAAGCGATGGCACCATTACGGTGAATTTCCTCAAAGGTAATTTCCCATTCGTTATGGCATTCTTCCCCGTTCATGGTGACCATGGGGTACAGTGCAGCACCATTTTTAAAGCCCAATTTTTCGGCATTTTCAATGGCCCTCTCGAGATGGTTATAACGATATGCCAGTAGATTCCTTGCCACCTTTTGGTCTTTGGTCGCCATATAAAAGGGAATACAATAGGCCTCCGTATCCCAATAGGTACTTCCCCCATATTTTTCTCCGGTAAATCCTTTTGGCCCAATATTCAATCGTGAATCCTTGCCCAAATAGGTCTGGTTTAAATGAAAAATATTAAAGCGAATCCCTTGTTGTGCCTTGATATCGCCATCGATGGTAATATCGGCCATTTCCCAAATATGGGCCCAAGACTGTTTTTGTTTTTCCAACAGCCCATTAAATCCCAGTTGGGTGGCTTTGGACAGGGCTGTTTTTGCGGCTGAAACCAATTTGGTCTTATCATGGTTTCTGTCTACTGTATAACCTCCAAATTTTTGGATGCTGTAAGTCGTCCCTTGTTTAACGTGCTGTTTATAACCGAAATAAATATAATTTGAATTTGCTTTTACTGTAGGCTCAATGGTTACTTCAGTATCATTGATGAATACTTCAGATTCCATAAACGTACAGATTTGGAACTCCGTTTTCATGGTCTTGGCCTGGATGAACGCCTGATGGTTTTCGTGGCTTACCTCCAAGGTATCCCAAAATTTATCGTCCCAATTGGTATCCTCATTGGTGATGCTGCTGTCCAAATAGGGTTGAAATAGAATCTCGGCATCGGCATTAAGAGGCTTAACGGCATAAGAAATCACACCTATTTCATCCAAATCCAAACTCAAGAACCGTTTGGCCTTCACCTCAACTTCCACACCATTTTGAAGTGTGGCCACAAAATGTCTTGAAAGCCAACCTTCTTTCATATTAAGTTCTCGTCTAAATCCATCAACTTTTTTGCAAGAAAACAAATCGAGTTGCTCGCCATTTACCTGTACATTAATACCTATCCAATTGGGAGCATTGAGTACTTTGGCGAAATATTCCGGGTAGCCATTTTTCCACCAACCCACTCTGGTCTTGTCGGGATAATAAACGCCCGCAATATAGCTTCCTTGAAAAGTTTTACCTGAATAGTGCTCTTCAAAATTGGCGCGTTGTCCCATGGCACCGTTACCAATACTAAACAAACTTTCAGAAGATTCAACCGTTTCTGGATCAAATCCTTCTTCAATAATTGACCATGCATCTGGTTTGATATAATCTAAATTCATTTTTGATGTTAATTTGTTATTGTTTTACCTATGAGTTGTGATAAAAAGTCAGTGTTTATTTCTGTAAAATCCTTGAAACAATGGTCCGCTTCAGACAAAATAGATTTGTCCCCAATACCAATGCTTGTCATGTTGGCAATATTTGCAGCCTGAATTCCTGCAACGGAATCTTCAAATACCACGCAATCCACCGGATCAACCTTTAAAAGTTTGGCGGCATTTAGAAACACTTCAGGGTCAGGTTTGGCTTTTGTAACGCTGTTGCCATCCACAATGGCATCAAACATGCCCAAAAGGTCAACCCGTTCTAAAATGTGCTTTGCATTTTTGCTTGCCGAGCCCAGTGCAATTGGATAGCCCAATTTTTTTAATCTTTCGATAAAAGCGGAAACTCCGGGCAACACATCATCTTTCGTCATTTGTCTTACATAGGCCAAGTAGTCTTCATTCTTTTCACAGGTCAGATTATCAAATTGTTCTTTAGAAATTGAAACCTTTGCCCAATCCAATATTTTTTGCAGTGAATCAATACGGCTAACGCCCTTTAGTTTTTCGTTCAATTCTTCGGTGAGATCAAAGCCCAATTCCTCAGCGGTTTTTTTCCACGCCTTAAAATGAAAATGGGCCGTGTCGACGATAACCCCGTCAAGGTCAAATATGAATGCTTTTTTATTCATTGATTTCAATTGTTACTTTGTCATTTACAGAAAGTGATAATATTCCCGCCAGTATCATGGATGCCCCACCGACCAAAAGCGCATAAATAGGTTCGTTGTTAAAAAATTTAGAAACCAAAAATCCTAAAATTGAAGCAGCAACCAACTGGGGTATTACAATAAAGAAGTTAAACACACCCATATAATATCCCATTTTGGATGCCGGTAACGCACCTGAAAGCATGGCATAAGGAACAGATAATATACTTGCCCATGCAATTCCTACTCCAATCATGGGCAGCCATTCAATTGTGAACGGTGTTGGATCACTAATTAAATATAAAGACATTAAACCTAATCCACCAGCGACAAGAGCTAAAAAGTGTGTAAATTTTCTACTTGTTTTTCTGGCCAATAAAGGCAAAAGAAAGGCCACAGCAGCAGCGATGATATTGTAATTGGCAAACATTTCACCAACTTGATTGGCACCTGTGTTATAGGCCAAAGACGTGGTGTCATTGGTTTTATAGATATGTTCAGTTACGGCTCCGGTGGTATAGATCCACATTGAAAACAATGCAAACCAAGAAAAGAACTGAACCCAGGCCAATTGCTTCATCACCTTTGGCATAAACTGAAAATCATTGACAATGGTTACAAAACCATTTTTATAACTATTGGATTTTTGCATCCATCCAGAAACAATTAAAGCTAATCCACCTAGACTAATTAAACCAAGTGTTAAAACAAATAAATCTTTCTTTAGATTATAAAAGTATACCAGATAAGTAGCAATAAGGCCAATGGCCAACGCAATGATTCCTTTTTTCAAATGATTTTTCCCATTTGAAACAAACCATGATTTAGGTCGATCTTCTTTTACAACCTCCTTTTTTTCGTTAGATTCAAAGTCCTTCAATTCTTCAGGCGAATATTCTTTTGACCTTAAAACAGTCCATAGGACCGCTATGAAAAACGCAGCACCTCCAATATAAAATGAAAATTTTACGGAATCAGGTATGATACCTTCAGGTGCAGTATTTGAAACATTAAAATGGGTTAAAATTTTGGGCAATTTTGATGCAACATAAGCACCAATACCAATAAAAAAACTTTGCATGGCAAAACCTTTTGTCCTTTGATGGTCTGGCAAGTTATCGCCAACAAATGCCCTAAAAGGTTCCATGGATACATTTATCGAGGCGTCCATAATCCAAAGCATCCCGGCAGCAACCCAAAGCACAGGTGAATTTGGCATGACGAACAATGCAGAAGACGCCAAAATTGCTCCAACCAAAAAGTAAGGTCTACGTCGGCCCAATTTTGGATGCCATGTCCTGTCACTAAAATAACCAATTATGGGCTGAACAATCAGACCTGTTAAAGGAGCTGCAACCCAAAGAATGGGAATGTCTTCAACCTTGGCACCTAAAGTTTGAAATATTCGGCTGACATTGGCATTTTGCAAGGCAAAACCCATTTGGATTCCCAGAAATCCGAAACTCATGTTCCAAATTTCCCAAAACCCCAGTGTACGCTTTTTCATTATAGTACGTTTTAATTGATACTATTTTGATAAGCAACCATACTTACCAAAACTTATTGTAGAAGTGAAAATATAAGTTTTGATTAAGCCGCTAATATAATAAAGTTTTTTATTATTGGACTTAAATATAATTATTTAGTGGATTCCCGTTCGACGAGATCCGTCTCAATAACAATGGTTTTATATTCTTCTTCAAGGTCTTCGTTTTCATTCTCCAATTTATCAATCAGGAGTTCCGCGGCCTTTTCGCCCATGGCCTGACCATGTTGCCTCACCGTTGTTAGACTCGGAGTTGCATGTCTCGATAGCACACCATCGGTAAAACCAATGACCTGAATGTCATCAGGGATTTTTTTACCCAACTTACGAGCAGCTTTAATGGCTGTCAATGCATATATTTCATTTACAGCCAATATCCCGTCAATAGTTTTATTCTTTATAAGCAATTGGGTAATTTCGGCTTCCAAAATATTAAGGTAGTCATCGGTAACAAATTTATCGTCCACTTTTAGTATTAAATTGGGATTTGGCTTTATGTCGTTTTCTTCAAGGGCTTCTAGATACCCTTGGGTCCTTAGCCTTCCTACACTTATATAATCTCTTGTTGAAACAATAGCTATAGTTTTACAGCCATTGGAAACTAATTTGTTGACTGCCAATTTAGCTCCATTGACATCATCAACAATAACCTTGTCGCATTCTATTTCATCAATGACCCTATCGAACATTACAATGGGCATGCCTTGATTAATGGTTTCCTTAAAATGGTGATAATCTTGCACCGATAACGTTTCTTTGGCTATTGAAATGATGAACCCATCAATACTTCCATTGGCGAGCATTTCCATATTGATGACTTCCTTATCAAAGGACTCATTGGATAATCCTATAATAACATTATAACCTCTTTTATTGGCCACAAGCTCGACACCATTTATCGCCTTCGAAAAAAAATAGTGAACAATCTCCGGGATGATGACCCCAATATTCTTGGTCTTTCTGTTTTTTAGACTCAAGGCAATATTGTTTGGCCTATAATTATATAATTTGGCAAAAGCCTGCACTTTCTCTCTTGTATCCTGACTAATTTCCAAACTATCCTTTAGCGCTTTTGAAACGGTAGATATGGAAACATCCAGTTCCCTTGCTATTTGTTTGAGCGTAATTTTCCTTTTCATCTGTCGATATTTATTTGTTTTTAATTGGGCAGATGTAATTCGCCATTCAACATTTCAGTTGGTATCCCCTTAATTGTTAGGGCTCATTTCATAATTAGTAATTAAACTGGAATTATATTATCGCATAAAAAAAAGTTTCTACTAAAGTATAAACTTAGTCTTAAAAATACGAACTATATAAAATACCCTAAGTTTTATTGTTTAATTCCTATTTTTTTAATATATTTTTACATTCTTACCACTGTTCAGAAAAAGTTTTCAACACTATAACGTTTTCGCAAATTAATAAAATTTCGATAACGATTAAGATATGTAAAATTTACATAGTTTTAACAACAGAAGTGAAAATATAGCATAATTAACTCAAGCAATTAACATTAAAAATAGTTTATGAAAACATTTTTGACTAGCTTACTATTACTTACATTTTTTGTGCCAGCTACCCTGTTTTCCCAAACAGAGGTTTCAGGTACAGTAACCGACGAAGCCAATATTCCATTGCCCGGTGTAAATGTCATCATTAAGGGCACAACAACGGGGGCTTCAACCGACTTTGATGGCAATTATACCCTAAAAGTAAACAATGGAGATGTTCTTGTGTTTTCCTATTTGGGATTTACAACACAAGAAATTACCTATGCTGGACAACCGAGCATTAATGTTGTTTTGGTTCAGGATACTGCTCAATTGGATGAAGTGGTGGTCATAGGATATGGAACAACGACAAAAAAGGATGCCACAGGATCTGTTGAAGCCATCACATCTGAAGATTTTACAAAAGGTAATATTGTTACCGCTGAAAATTTACTGAGTGGCCGTGTTTCGGGTGTTACGGTTACAACCAGTGGTGCCCCAGGATCTGGATCTCAAATTAGAATTCGTGGTGGATCATCCATCAACGCTTCCAATGACCCACTTATTATCATTGACGGCTTGCCAATAGATAATAATGGAGTGAGTGGGTCCAATGGTATTTTGGCTTCCATTAACCCGAATGACATTGACTCTTTTTCTGTTTTAAAGGATGCATCGGCTACCGCCATTTATGGATCTAGGGCATCTAACGGTGTAATTATAATTGTTACCAAAAAAGGGAAATCTACATTTAGCGCCACTTATGATGTACAATATAGTTTTGGAGAATTGGAGGACCAAATCGAGGTGTTTTCAGGAGATGGTTTTAGACAATTGATCAATTCGCAACCTTTAAATGGTTCAACATTTAACACGGGTTTATTGGGTACAGAAAACACAAACTGGCAAGACGAACTATTCAGAAAAACGACCTCAACCTTGCACAATGTGTCGCTACAGGGTTCTTTATTTGATGTTTTGCCTGCTAGATTTTCGTTTGGTGTGACTGATCAAGAAGGGGCAATACAGACTTCTAAATTTGAAAGACGAAATTTAAGTCTGGCTTTAAATCCAACTTTTTTTGACAGCCATCTTAAAATTAACTTAAATGCCAACCTTGCATTTGAAGATAACCGTTTTGCTGATGCTGGATTAATTGGTGCCGCATTACAATATGACCCGACGCAACCTGTTTACGACCCAACCTCACCTTTTGGTGGGTTTTATCAGCATAGGAACGGAACAGTTATTGCAAATGGTACAACTAACCCATTGGCCTCATTGTTACAAAGGCATAATACAGGAGATGCAAACAGAACATATGGCAACTTAAATTTTGATTATAAATTTCATTTCTTACCAGAATTAAGGGCCGTATTGAATATTGGTTATGATGAAACTGAAGCAAAAGTTTTAGATATTTCAGATAGAGAAGTGGCAACCACAGATACAGCTCAATTATTCAAGGGTGCCAAATCTGAGAATTACCAATTAAGAACAAATAAGCTTCTTGACGGGTATTTAACCTATAATAAATCCTTCAATAACTTGAATACCGAATTTACCGCAGGTTATTCTTATCAAAAATTTACAAATAAAGGCAACAATACAGGAAATGTAAGGGATGCCAATAGCTTTCCAAGCAGTTTTGCCGACCCCGATGTAGTTTTAATTGGCTTTTTTGGTAGAGCAAATTTTACATTTAACGATAAATACTTACTTACCTTAACGTATAGACGGGATGGAACGTCACGATTTAGCGAAGAAAATCGTTGGGGAGATTTCCCCGCGGCAGCTGTTGCATGGAATATCGGTGATGAGGACTTTTTGAAGGATTCCAAAACGATTTCCAGTTTAAAATTGAGAGGTGGTTATGGCATCACCGGACAGCAAAATATTGAGGGCAATAACGATATCTTTCTAAGTCGGTATAGAGGTGGCGATCAAAATTCGCAATACCAATTTGGCAACACTGTTATCCCTTCTTTGATTCCGTCAGAAATTAATCCTGATTTAAAGTGGGAAGAGACATCAACGATTGAAATTGGTGTGGATTACGGTTTGTTCAATGAAAGGCTATCAGGATCTTTGAACCTATTTCAAAAGAATTCAAAAGACTTGTTATTTGATGCTGCTGTGGCTGACGGCACCAATTTTTCCAACAGCATCATTCAAAATATTGGAGAATTACAAATACAAGGTATAGAGTTTACCTTAAATGCCGACGTTATTAAACAAGATAATTTTACCATAGACTTTAACTTTAACGCAACCTTTTTAGATCGAGAAATTAAGGAATTGGCTCTTGGCCAGGACGTAAGAACCGGAGGAACAGGTGGAGGTACTGGCAATACCATTCAGCTTTTAAGTGAAGGACAAGCACCTAACTCATTTCACGTTTATAAACAATTGTATGATTCCTCTGGAAATCCAATAGAAGGTGCGTTTGCCGACTTAAATGGCGACAATATTATTAATGACAACGATCGTTATTTGAAAGAAAATCCAGGAGCAGATGTCATACTGGGGTTTCAATCAAACCTTAATTATAGAAATTTCGACTTGTCGTTTAACTTAAGAGCCAACATTGGTAATTATGTTTATAACAATGTTAATTCTTCTAGGGCTCAGTACGAAAGAATATTGGACAACTCGGTACTGGGGAATTTACCTGTAACCGTTTTAGAAACAGGGTTTCAAAGAACTTCAGATGTTATTAATTCTGACATTTACATTGAAGACGCATCCTTTTTAAAAATGGATAACATTACTTTAGGATATACTTTTAATGATATCTCTAAAACCTTAAAGAGCATAAGACTTTGGGGAGGCGTTCAAAATGTGTTTACTATAACCAATTATTCTGGTTTGGATCCAGAGGTATTTGACGGTATTGACAACTTGATTTATCCAAGATCGAGAACAATTTTAGCCGGAGCCAATATTAAGTTTTAAAAAATAACTATGAAAAAATTTAAATATGAAAACGAGATTTAAAATTCACGCAAACATTGGGCTCTTATGTCTTTTTATGGTTGGATTAACTTCCTGTACCGATGATTTGAACATAACCCCAAATGATGACCAAACCACATTAAGTGATGACTTGTTTACAAATGATGCTGCCTATAAAAATGTTTTGGGTGGTGTATATGCCAATTTAGCACTAACTGGTACCGATGGCGCAGGATCCTCTAATGTTGCAGGTCTTGACGCAGGTACCAGTCAGTTCGGAAGGGTATTATTGTATTTACAGACCCTATCGGCCGATCAAATGATCTGGTCATACGAAAACGACCCTGGTACTAGAGAGATTCAGAGAAATATTTGGACAGCCCAAAACCCAGTATTGGTGGGTATGTTCAGTAGAACGCACCTTACCATTTCGTTTGCAAACAATTTTTTAAGGGAGACTACCGATGAAAAATTGGATGCCAGAAATGTGTCGACTGCAACACGGGCAGAAATAAAACCTTATCGAGCTGAAGCACGTTTATTAAGAGCCTTATCTTATTACTACATGATGGATATTTTTGGTAAAGCAAATTTCGCCACCGAAAATGATGCCGTTAATTCCATTCCTCAAGTTTATGACAGGGCACAGCTCTTTTCCTTTATAGAGAGTGAATTAATAGATATTGATGCTGATCTTATAAATTCAAGGCAAAATGAATATGGTAGGGCAGATAAATCTGTGGCCTACATGATCTTGGCAAAAATATACCTCAATGCAGAAGTTTATGTAGGAGAAAACAGATATGCCGACTGTATTACGTATTGTGAAAAAATTATTAGTGGTGGTCATTCATTAGCTACAAGTTATCTCCACAATTTTATGGCCAATAATAATACCAACTCTGCCGTTAACGAAATCATCTTCCCTATTATTTCCGATGGATTGACCACTCAAAATTATGGTCCTACTACGGTCATGATCAATGGTTCAGTTGGAAGTTTAGAAGTAAATGGAACCGAGGTGGGCGTTAGTGCCGGTGGATGGGGCGGAGCCTTGCGTGTCAGAAAACAATTTGCAGATCTTTTCGAAGGTTCACAATTTGCGGATGACGATAGAAATACCATAATTTCGGCTAATAGAACCAAGGAAATTGTTGATATTTCAGATAGGGATACTGGTTATATTATTAAAAAATACTCAAATGCAACTTCTACCGGAGGTTTTGGTATCGATCAAACTTTTGTTGATACCGATTTTCCTTTATTTAGACTGGCCGATGTTTATTTAATGTACGCTGAAGCCCATTTGCGTGGTGGTGGTGGAAGTTTAGCAACCGCAGTTGGTTATATTAACGCTTTAAGAACACGAGCCAATAATCCCAATACTATTGCTTCTGGAGATTTAACTTTAAGCTTCATTCTAGATGAACGATCTCGAGAACTACATTGGGAAGCACATAGAAGACAAGATTTAATACGATTTGGTCTCTTTACAGGAGGTAACTATAATTGGGCGTGGAAAGGGAATGGAAGCAATGGTATTGCTCTTCCATCTCATTTTAACGTCTATCCCATACCTAATGCAAGCATAGCAGCAAATCCAAATCTAACTCAAAATACGGGATATTAACCATAAATGTATCACAAATGAAAAATTTAAAACACATATCCAATTATATTCTCTTGGTATTTGCAATTGCAATTGTAAGTTCATGTACCGATGATACCGAAAAGTTTGTTGTTTCAGATACAGCTCCTGTTGTACTGTCTGAATTGACCATTACCAATATTGAACTCGATCCAATAAACACAAATAATCCTGCCATAACCCTAAATTGGACAGAAGCAGATTACGGTATGCAGGCTTCCGTTAGCTATACATTGGAATTTTCAAATGATGAAGCATTTACAAACCCTGTTAGGGCAGCTACTGTTACCGGAAATAATACGGTTACTTTGTCTGTAAGTGAATTAAATTCTGCCGCAGGAAATGTTGGTTTCCCCCCATTTGCTTGGAATACGATGTATGCAAGGGTAATATCAACAATTGGCACCCAAAACGGATTGCCAGTTGCTTCAAATAGTATAAATTTTAGTATATATCCATACTTTAACTACCCTTACACAGACCTCTATTTTGTTGGACCTGCATGTGCCTCTGGTTGGAACAATAACAATAATAACCCTGCCCTTTTTAGAAGCGCATCAAATAGTAATGAGTTCACTTATACTGGGTATTTCTTCGCTGATCAATTAAAAATGTTAGAAATGAAAGGTGCTTGGGCTCCACAATATGGAGAAGATAATGGAAAGCTGTCCTACCGTCCTACCGAAAATGACCCTGACCCATCTGCCATTGATGATATTACTATTAGTGGATATTATAAATTCACAGCAAACATCAGTACTCTAGAGTTTTCTTTAGAACCTTATGATGGATCAACTCCTTCATTTTCCTCTTTAGCTATTACAGGTAATGCCACGGCTTCAAGTACTGATTTACAACAATATGGAGTTGGCGTAACTGTTTTTGATGAACATATTTGGTACATCTCAAGTGTTCATTTGATTCCAGGTGAGCTTCAATTTATGGTTAATGGAAGTGAATCTTGGGGTGGTGAAACTTCATTCTCTGGTATTGCCACTACTGGAGGGGATTCTATTCCAGTTGTCGTAGAAGATGATTATTCAGTTTGGTTTAATGACCTTACAGGTGATTATATACTTATACCATTGAATTTATAATGATAAAAAAAACAGTTATGAAACTATATTTAAATAAATTAAGTTATCTGGTACTTACGGTTACTCTGGTTTTTATGGCCTGTGAGACAGAAGAGTTCATTGAGATAACCTCACCAGAGCCAGCATTGGTATTGCAAGAACCAGGTATTAGCGGTGTGTTTTTAAACTTTAGCTTACCTGCAAACAATGCATTTACCATTTCATGGAACGACGATCTTACCGGTAGTTCTACTTATGATGTAGAGATGTCGCTTGATGATGCTTTTACATCTCCAGTAACCCTTGGAAGTGTAAGCACTAACTCTTTTTCAATTAATGTTGAAGACTTAAATACAGCTATTCGAAATGCAGGATCTGCTACATTTAAAGATATAGCTGTTTACATACGAGTTAAAACTGGAAGTATCATTAGTAATACTATTTTATTCCTGGTAACTACATACCCTATAGAAAACCCTCAAATAATAAGCCCTGTTAATACTTTTGAAATCGTATTATCGGACATTACTGAAAATGATACTGCATTGACTGTTGAATGGGATGATCCATTTACACCTGAAGACAATTCAACAACTGTAAATTACTATGTTGAAGCTGCTGTCTCAGGAACTGATTTTACAACCATTAGAGAAATGGGCAATACTCAAGAACTAACTTTTAGTTTGACACATGCTGAATTAAATGATATTGCAACTAGTTTAGGTATAGAACCAGAAACAGCTGGTGGAATTGATATAAGAGTTCGTTCAGTAATTGTAATGACTGTTGGGAATCTTGTAAGAATCTCTGATCCAATAACTATTACAGTAACTCCGTACACAACAGCATTACCACCCGTACTTTATGTCGTAGGTGCAGGTGCTGCAGATGCAGGCTGGAGTTGGAGTAATCCGGTTAGCTTTCCATTATCAGGTGTGGTATACTCTGCAAATATTAATCTAACACCAGATAATGGTGGTAGTTTTAGATTTTTCCTACAACAAGACTGGGGCCCTGATAGCTATAATTACCCATATTTTGAAGATAGAGGTTACACCATAGATCCAAATTTAGTCAATGCTAATGATGGTGACAGTAACTTCCAATTTATTGGAACAGCCGGATTGTATAACTTAAGGATTGATACAGCTAATAAAACCATCACTCTTAGTGATCCTGTTTATGGACCAGCCATTTCAGATTGGGGCGTTGTAGGTTCAGGTTATAACAATTGGGGGGCATTTGCAGATGGCGCTTTTTACTCAACTAGTGACCCCAATGTTATTGTTTCTTATGTGACCTTAGTGACTGGCGAAATTAAATTTCGATTAAACAATGATTGGGGAACAAATTACGGAGATAATGGTGCTGATGGCACATTGGAACAAGATGGCAGCAATATCGCCGTTACTGACGGAACCTACCGAATTATGGTTAACACCAGTACATTTGCTTATACCATTGAACCTTATTCGTTTGGTATTGTTGGTTCTGGTTATAACGATTGGGGGGCTACACCAGACGCTAAATTCTATTACGACCCGACTTCAGATACTTGGAAAGTTGGAGTTAAACTAATTGATGGTGAGATTAAGGTGAGATTAAATAACGATTGGGGACTGAATTATGGAGACTCTGGTGCTGATGGCACTTTAGATCAGGATGGAAACAATATTCCTGTCACAGCCGGCTACTACTTAATGACCTTGGATCTTAACAATGGCACCTATGCCTTACAAGCCGCAAATGTTTGGGGTATAGTGGGTTCTGGTTATAATGATTGGGGTGCTACTCCAGATTTTAGTTTGACCCAGATTAACTCGGATACCATTGTGGGAGATATTGTAACTTTAATAGATGGTGAAATCAAGTTTAGGATAAATGAAGACTGGGGGGTTAACTATGGTGATAATGGTGCAGACGGTACACTCGACCAAGATGGCGGCAATATTGCCGTAACGGCAGGTCAATATAGAGTTGTAATTGACTTGGTCAGTAATACTTATAAACTAAATAAAGTTCAATAACATTTTAAATAAAATTAAAAGGGCTGACTATCATCAGCCCTTTTTGACTTAAATACGCTATGAAAAATATTTTACAACTTATAACTATTCTATTTTTATCAACTAACATTTATGCTCAATTATCATGGCAAGGAGGAACAACCCCTGAAGAGACAGATTCCGCAGTGTTATTGTTTGATAAAACAGGCACAGGTTTGGCTTCTTATTCAGGGACTATTTATGCGCATACTGGAGTTACAATTGATGCCAGTTCACCATGGCAAAATGTAATTGGAAATTGGGGTGACAATGGTGTTCAACCCGCTTTGCAATTGGTTTCAGGCAATGTATATAAACTCGATTTAACACCTACTATAAGGGATTACTATTCATATACTGGTTCTGGCACTATAACCTCTATAAATATAGTTTTAAGAAGTGCCGATGGAAGTCAGCAAACCATTGATTTGGAAATCACTGTTGGTGCCTTTCAGGTTAGTTTGACGTCTCCAACAGTAAACTCAACAACCATCCTCAGTTCAGGCGGAAATTTAAGCATCACTGCCACCAATACAGGGGGAAATGCCAATTATGTTTTAAAAGCCAACGGTGCCACCCTTAATACCCAAAACGGTGTTTCATCTTATTCTTATAATCATTCCAACATCACTAGTAACCAAAGTTACTCCTTAGAAGTGACCCTTAGTGGTGCAACAATAACCAAGACATTTTCAGTCTTAATCGATCCTGGTACGACCTATTTACAGGCCACAGGAGATTATGACTTTGTTGATGGTATTAATTATAATCATAGTGATCCCACCAAAGCACTTTTAATGCTTTTTGCAGGTGGAAAAGATTTTGTATATGTGGCCGGTAGCTTTAACAATTGGCAACCTGATGCCACTTATGCCATGAAACGTGATTTTACATTAAATAGTAGATTTTGGATTGAATTAACAGGGCTTACCCCAGGACAAATTGAAACCTATCAATACTGGGTGGTCGATAAAACCCCCGTTGCCAATTCTCCAACACTGGTTAAAACTGCCGACCCTTATTCAACCTTAGTGTTGTCCCCTTTTGATGACCCCTATATTCCGTCATCAACCTATCCAAACCTTCCAGCATACCCAACCGGCCAAGATCGTGAAGTTACCGTTTTGCAAACCGATCAAACACCTTATAACTGGCAGGTGACCAACTTTGCTAAGCCTAAAAAAGAAGATTTAATCGTCTATGAGATTTTGGTCAGGGATTTTGATGCCGATAGGAATTTTCAGAATCTGATCGACAGAGTTGATTACTTCAAAAACCTGAACATCAATGCCATTGAACTCATGCCCGTTATGGAATTTGAAGGCAACGAAAGTTGGGGCTATAATACGGCCTATCACCGGGCATTGGATAAATTTTATGGAACCGAAGACAAGTTAAGGGAACTGGTGGATACGTTCCATCAAAATGGTATTGCCGTAATCTTGGATATCGCATTCAACCATGCCTTTGGTAGAAATGCCATGGAACGCATGTGGATGGTAGATGCCGATGGAGACGGATGGGGCGACCCAAGTAGTGAAAACCCATATTTTAATGAAACTGCAACGCATAGCTATAGTGTTGGTTATGACTTTGACCATTCCAATTCATTTACTAAAAATTATGTGAAAAGCACCATAAAACATTGGATTGAAGATTTTAAAATTGATGGTTTCCGTTGGGATTTGACCAAAGGGTTTACCCAAAACTGTACAGCGAATGACGAGACCTGTACCAATAACTATCAAGCGGACCGTGTAGCTGTTTTAAAAGAATATGCAGACTATTCCTGGTCTTTAGACCCAGATCATTACGTCATTTTTGAACATTTGGGGAACGACACTGAAGAACAGGAATGGGCAAATTATAGATATGATGAAGGCAAAGGCATTATGCTTTGGAGCGAAATGTGGAACAGTTACAAAAACTTGGCTCAAGGACAATCCAGTTCTATAGATATTTCAGGGATT
>DASWKU010000015.1:0-5766 GCA_036396455.1 Flavobacteriaceae bacterium | reverse complement strand
CTTGGTATTTTTCCAAATGCCTTGGATTGGAATACTGTAAATACACTGTGCAAGGAAAACAGTATCGATGCTTTGGTTGTCCTTTCATTTTATGATACCGATGCCATTATAAAATACAATGCTGAAACTGTACAAAAAGTAAATGCATTGGGTCTAAAAATACCTATGATCGAGCATATCGCTTCGGTAAATACCCATATCCAAGCCGGGTTTCGTATCTATGATAACCTTAATAAACAGTTGCTTGATGAAATCATCCATGACGAATGGGCTACCTCAGTTGGTCGGGGCATCAATCCCGTAAAAGCGGCCGAAGCCATCACGGGAAGAAAAGAAGCTATACTTCAAATCAGCAATACCATAGGCCATAGTTATGCTTTACGAACCTATCCATTTAAAATTCGGGTTACCAGGGAATATTACGTTAAAGGAACCAATAATTTTGAAATTGGCAAGCGCAGGGCCCAAACCGGAGACTGGGATGGCGCAGCACAACTTTGGGAGATTGAAACAAATAATCCTAAATCCAAAATTGCAGGACGCGGCTGTTATAACATGGCCATTATCAATGAAATCAATGGAAACCTGAATGCTGCAATCGATTGGGCATCAAAATCCTATATCGATTACAAAGACAAAAATGCCCTTCGCTACTTGCGAATCTTGGAAAATCGAATGGCTAAAAATGCATTATTGGCAGAGCAATCCGAATAGTTTCTTGGCTTTATCAAAAAAATAGTCGAAATTCGTTAACCTTATTTTTCAATCATCCATTTGAATATTCTTCAACAGTTTAATTGATTGATATAAGGCATTAAAGACTATAAAAACAACCCATTATGAAACCAATTAAATCTTTACTTCTTCTTGTCTGCATTGTAACTTTATTCAATTGTAAAAAACAAGAAACATTTGATGTGCTAATTAAAAACGGCCAAATCTTGGATGGCTCAGGAAAAGCATCCTACATTGGAGACGTTGGCATTAATGCCGATACCATTGGCGCCATTGGCGATTTAAAAAATTCAAAAGGGCTTAAGGAAATAGACGCTACTGGGCTGGCAGTGGCTCCAGGTTTTATAAATATGTTAAGCTGGGCAACCGAATCCTTGATTGAAGATGGCAAATCCCAAAGCGATATCCGGCAAGGCGTAACCTTGGAAGTTTTTGGTGAAGGATGGTCAATGGGGCCGTTAAATGCACAAATGAAAGAAGATGCACAAAAAGACCAAGGAGATATCAAATATGATGTTAATTGGACGACGCTCAATGAATATCTTGAATCCCTTGTCAATAAAGGCATCTCTCCAAATGTCGCCTCTTTTATTGGCGCTACAACCCTAAGAATTTACACCGTGGGATATGAAGATAGAGCGCCAACGTCTGAAGAACTGGAAACCATGAAATCCTTGGTCAAACAGGCCATGGAAGAGGGCGCTTTGGGTGTAGGATCATCCTTAATTTATGCACCTGCATTTTATTCCAGTACCGAAGAACTGATTGCATTGTGCAAAGTCGCTTCAGATTATGACGGCATGTATATTTCGCACATGCGAAGTGAGGGCGGCAAACTTTTGGAAGCCTTGGACGAACTCATCAGGATTGCCAAAGAAGCCCATATCAGGGCGGAAGCCTATCATTTAAAACAAAGCGGAAAAGCGAATTGGCATAAGTTTGATGAAGTTGTGGCCAAAATAGATTCTGCAAGAGCTGCTGGACTACATATTACTGCCGATATGTACACGTATACTGCCGGGGCCACAGGTTTAAACGCCTCCATGCCCCCTTGGGTTCAGGAAGGAGGTTTTGATAAATGGTCCGAACGGTTACAAGATTCTGCAATTCGTAAAAAAGTGCTTCAAGAGATGACGACTCCAACTGATGAATGGGAAAGTTTATTGCAAGCTGCTGGAACAGCAGACAAAGTCTTGCTGATCGGGTTCAAAAACGACAGCTTAAAGTATTTGACTGGAAAAACTTTGACCGAAGTTGCCAACATGAGAAACAAATCGCCAGAAGAAACCGCTATGGACCTTGTGGTACAGGATGGCAGCAGAGTTGACGCTGTTTATTTTTTAATGTCGGAAGACAATGTAAAAAAACAGATTGCATTGCCATGGATGAGTTTTGGATCTGATGAAGGGTCTTCGGCTCCAGAGGGTGTCTTTTTAAAATCCTCATCACATCCCCGTGCTTATGGCAATGTGGCACGATTGCTTGGTAAATACGTAAGGGACGAAAAAGTAATTCCTTTGGAAGACGCCATTTATAAGCTTACGACCTTGCCAGCAACCAATTTAAAGATCAAGAAACGGGGCGCTTTAAAAGAAGGTTATTATGCCGATATTGCCATTTTTGACCCACAGAAGATACAAGACCACGCCACTTTCGAACAACCGCAACAATTTGCAACCGGAATGGCACATGTGTTTGTAAATGGCACACAGGTTTTAAAAGATGGTGAACATACCGGTGAAATGCCAGGTCAAGTAGTTAGAGGACCGGGATGGAAAGGAAATGAATAATGAGCTTTTATTGGTTTTAAGAGCTTGACTTCCTCAAAAAAATAGTCGAAATTCGTTCCTGCCTGTCGGCAGACAGGTAATCCCGAGCATTCGGGAATATATAACATTGAAACTTGCTTATCATAACAGGTTGTATGCCATGCTAAAACCCACCCACAAATAGCACATTTGCAATTCACATGAGCCAGCACACAAATCTAAAATTGCAAAAGAGCTATTTTCATCCATCGCTCTGATTGAAATGCTAACTTTAGTATGTAGCGTGAAAAGAATACTATAATTAGCTTTGCACATACTATAATTAGCAATGGATTATAATATTCTAAAAGTATTTGGAGAGAAAGTTAGATTATTGAGAGTAAGCCAAAGTTTATCTCAAGAGGAATTAGCTTTTCGAGCTGGTCTTCATCGAACTTATATTGGAATGATAGAAAGGGCTGAAAAAAATATCACTCTTATTAATATTGAAAAATTAGCTAAAGCCTTAAATGTTTCCATTGTAGAACTTGTGGGCAATGGAAAAAAAGAAAATTAAAAAATATAAGGAGAATACTTCCAAATTAGTAATCAATGAAGACCCTGAGGATTATGGAAGCAAAGGGGAATTGTGGGCAATAGAATTTGTTAAATACATGAAATCTATTGTAACCCATCCTGTTTATTCTGGAATGCCAGATGCTATTAAAGAAGATGGAAAGATACAATGGGAGGCTCCTTCAAATCGTTCTGGAGGTAAGTATCAATATACACATCAAAAGAGAAGAGAGTGGTGGCAAAAAAAAGCTCAAGAAATTGGAATTGATATTAACTCTGATAAATGGATTAGCAAAACAGCTAAATTGATACATCCTACAGGTGAGAAACCTTGTAAGCGTTGTGGTCAAACATTTAGAATTGCATATACATATCCACAGAAAAATTTAATAAAAAGAATAAACAAGGAATTTGGAGAAGACTTTGAAATTTCTCCCCTAGAAACTATTTCCGAGATTATCCAAAAGGCAATTGATTTATTTGGGATAAAATGTATTTCGTCCTTTAGGAAAATTTTAAAGACATCACAGATTAGCATCCCTGATTTTAAGACAGATTTAGATTCCTTCCTTTTATGGACTGAAGATGAATACATTCCTTCAGAACCTTCTGTTTTAAGCCCAGGAGTTATGTCAAATCCACCCGATAGATTTGATGGTTTTCACTCGTTTAATCTATGTTGTAGAGGAAAAGCTGATAAAGGAAGGTCTTTAGATAATTTAAAAACATATACAACCGACCGCAGAGTTTTTGAATTTTGGTCAGATGGAGATTGGGTTGCTGCTGATCGTTTAATGGGTTTAGTTAGAACAGTCTTAAAAGAAGAAGCGTGTGCAGATGGTAGTGAAGGAACTCCAACAGCAGACCATATTGGACCTTTGTCATTAGGCTTTTGTCACAGACCTCAATTTCGATTGTTAAGTAAAGAAGCTAACTCAGCTAAAAACAATCGAATGACATTGGAAGATGTGAGTGATTTGTTACAAACTGAAAAAGTGGGTATTCAAGTTGCTTCATGGTATGCTCAACCTTTGTGGGATTTAAGAAAAGATGATATTATTGATGAAGAGAAAGCTTTGCGACTTTCAAAGATGTTGAGAGATAATCAACGGAATGCCATGGTTCTTTTATCTAATCTTCTTGATATAAAAGCTTTTACGTTCTTAACATATTTACTTGATTTGTCAAACGCCAATTTCAAAATCGAGTTTGAAAATTTAAGAGTGGTAAACTTTATTACTCAATACGATAAAATTATTAAAGAAAATAGAGATACGAAGTATTCTACAGAACAAAAATCAAGAAGATTAAGGATTGGTTTTGATGCATTGCGGGGTTATAGAGAAAAAGAAAATAGACATCTTCAAGTACTTGCAGAAGATTCATTAAAACAAAGTATTTCTGATATTAGTAAACTTCTTGATAAAGAAAATATCTACAGAAAATTAGACAAAAAAATAGAAGATACTATATTCCCAAGTATTGGTTCAATTCCTGAAATGAAATTAAGAGCTCTGATTCAAGAAATTCCAGAAGATAATGTAGAATTATTTGAAAAAGCAAAAATAATTCTTAGCAATCACATGTCCGTAGTTGCGAAACTAATATCCCAAAAATGGGATGATGACAGATATGTTAGGGATAATTTTGAACTTGATTAAGGTTGTTTTTTGTATTTTGAGAGATATTCTATAGGGGTTAAGTCTCCTCTCATTAAAGATTGATAATGTGATATTGGGTTGAACTTGTATTCTAAAGTAGAACCATTTTGCCCTGGATTTATTTCAGGCAAATCACTTAACGCATCTTCAACACTTATGCAAGGAGAAAAGTTGTTAAAAAGGTCTGCCTTTTCATTTAGAGAAGTTAATTTAATAGGTGTTTCTATTTTAGATGTTAAATTTCTTTGCCCAATTAAAAACACTCTTTTCCTTCTTTGTGGTATAGCAAAATCTTCGGAATTTAATACTATCCCTTTTATATTTGGTATTAATTTTTCAAATTCATTCTTTACATTCACAAACACCTGTCCCTTTTCCATGCTTAATAATCCAGCAACGTTTTCAAATACAAAACCATCAGGCTTAAGTAAATCAAGAAATTTTGTATAATCTTTAAATAGATGATTACGTTCATCTTCCATTGTTCTTTTATTTCCAGCAGTTGAAAATCCTTGACACGGAGGTCCTCCTAAAACCCAAACTGGAATATTGGGGTTTTTTGCCTTTGCATCTTTTGCTATCTCTAAAATATTATTAAAAATATCTTTATCAGTTATGCTTCCTACTATAGTTTTTCCATGAACATTTTTAGCATAAGTTTCTAAAAATCGAGCATCTATGTCATTTGCAATAATCGGAGTCCAACCTGCCCATTTAAATCCTAGGCCAAGTCCACCCGCACCTGAAAATAAATCTATATATATACCAGGTTGTTCTATTGCCTTATTAATTTGAAGAGCAATTTGAAATGCTAATAATGGAGGTACTGCATTTCCAATCTGATTATTAACTGAACTTTGTGAACCTACGAATACAAAGTTGTCAGGAAATGTTTGCAGACGAGCTGCTTCTCGTTGTGATAATACCCTATCTTGTTTATAGTGAATATGACATCCGTTACCTGGTCGATTAAAATAGGTGTTAATTGTATAAGAGGGTTTATTGGCAAGGAGTCTACCATAATAAGTTGAACGGCTTCCATTTCC
>DASWKU010000014.1:0-5430 GCA_036396455.1 Flavobacteriaceae bacterium | reverse complement strand
AAATGTTTTTGTTTGTGAGCTTAATTTGAACTGGTTATATAACAAATAAATGACTTTTATACAAAATTCTTCACTACCTTTACTTGTTAACCTATTTATGAAAGTTAATATGTGATACTATGAAACTATTCCTGAAATTTGATTTTAATGCAGTCAGTAAAAAAATATTGGAGGTTACGTTTAATGAACAAAACTTGGAATACAAAATCTTGGGTTTTGGTGAGGTTGAGTTTTCAAAAAAATTAACTTCAGAAGCATACAATGCGTTGCATACGTCCTTGAACGAATATGGTATTGAAATAATAGAAAGTCAGAAAGCTATTTTGGTCCAAAAAATTAAAGATGTCATTATTGATATGGTTTTTAATGAAGATACCAACGTAAACGTGAAAAGTTCGGTACATTTATCTGAAAAACTTGGGCATAGTTACGGGTATCTTTCCAATTTGTTTTCCGAAGTTACCTATTCGTCCATAGAAAACTTCATGATCATTCAAAAAATAGAACGCGCCAAACAGCTCCTTTTAAACACAGAATTGAATTTGACCGAAATTGCATTTAAACTAAACTATTCCAGTGTGGCACATTTAAGCACACAGTTTAAAAACACAACGGGCATAACACCTTCTGCGTTTCAACGGATTATTTTTAAAAGAAGGGACATGGTCCAACAAAAGACCAATTTGTTACATTAATAATTTATGCAAAATGATTACATCCATATAATTCTGGCTGATGATGATGAAGATGACATTCTTTTTTTTACGGATGCTTTTGATGAATTAAAAATCAATACAAAAGTCAATACATTTAAGGATGGTGAAGAGCTCATGGATTATTTAAACAATGAAAATGCCCTTATGCCCAATGTCCTCTTTCTGGATTTGAACATGCCCAAAAAATCCGGAATAGAATGTTTAACAGAAATAAAGGCCTGTAAGAAAATGAGCGATATTGCCATAGCCATTTATTCAACATCGGCTTCAGAAGAAGACATAGAAAAAACCTTTGTGCTGGGAGCCAATATCTACATAAAAAAACCGGGCGATTTTAAAAAACTTAAAAAAGTGCTTTCAGATGTCGTGTCCATTAATTGGCAATATCATACCAACGGTTTAAATAAAGACAACTTTTTGTTGCGGCTATAATGAAAAAGAACTATTTTTTTAAATCGACTTTATTTTTGAGAATTGTTCTTTTGTTGGGTTTGTTTGTCATTCTTTTAATAGGGGGCTTTACCTATCAACATATTTCCAATTTGACCAATTCCACAAAAATAGTTATTAGCACCTACGATGTCAATGTTGAATTGGAGCATATAAATTCTTATTTAAGTGATGCCGAAAGTGGGCATAGAAAATACACACTAACAAAAGACTCGTTGTATTTAAAACCCTACTTGGATGCCAGAGAAAAAATTAACAATTCGTTTCTTCAACTAAAAGAATCAACAAAGACAAATGCTGAACAACAAAAGAACTTGACAGTCTTAAATGAATTGATAGACAATCTGTTTTCTAACTTTTCCAAAACAGATGCTCTAGTCAAAAATGATGAAATAAACACAGAAACATTTAGAACGCTGTTTTTTGAAGAAAAAATAATCTTGGACAGTATTAGGCGTCAGATTAGTGAAATAATTGATCTCGAAAATAAATTACTTAATGATAGGCAAAACAAATATCAGAGTGATTTACGGTTTACCCCACTGTTTTTTTATTTTGTATTACTGGTCACACTGGTTATAATCATTATGGCATTTAGTAAAATCAATACGGATTTAATAAAAATAAGAGCAAAAAATGACCAGTTATTGATCTTTAAGGAATCTACGAATCAATCCGAAATTATTGGCAAACACGGTAATTGGGTTTGGCATATTGACTCCAATGTATTTACCTATTCAGATAATCTGTATCGCCTTTTGGGAGAAGAACCTCAATCTTTTGAAGCTACTTTTGATAATTTCTTAAAATTTGTTCACCCCGAAGATGTGGATAGATTATCGAAAGAATTGGATAAAATGATTGAAGTTGAAGAGTTGCCCTTTGTAAGTTACAGAATTATTCAAAAAGACGGTTCAATTAAATATTTAAAGGCTTATGCAAAATCCTTTTACAGTGCCAATGGCCAAAAAAGACTCTTGGGTAATACCAGTGATGTTACTGATGAGATTGAAAGCTTTTTGGCTCTTGAAGAGCATAATTTGGAGCTCGAACGAAATAACAAGGAGCTTACGGCTTTTAACTATGCCGCCAGTCATGATCTGCAAGAACCTCTACGAAAAATACAAACCTTTATTTCTAGACTGGAAGAAAAGGAAGCCGATAAATTTTCAGATTCAGGACATCAGTATTTGGAGCGCGTTAAATCAGCGGCAGCAAGAATGCGTTTATTAATAGATGATTTGCTCCAGTTTTCAAGAACCAATAAGCCTGACAAAGCATTTGTTAATGTAGATTTAAATGAACTTTTTGAAAATGCCAAACAAGATATAACAGAAATTATTTTAGAAAAAAGAGCAAAAATTACAAGTGATACATTGCCAAAAGCAACGGTAATCCTATTTCAGATGCAGCAATTATTTTTAAACTTGTTAAGTAATTCCTTAAAGTATAGTAAAAAAGAAACGGCCCCAATTATTAAAATAAACTATTCAAAGGTGAAAGCAACGGATGAGCCTCATTTATTAAAAACTTCTAAAAATCATTACCATAAAATTACTTTTACCGACAATGGCATTGGTTTTGACCAGAAATATGCCGAAAAAATATTTGACTTATTTAATAGGCTTCACAATAAGCAAGATTATTCTGGAACAGGAATCGGGCTGTCCATTTGTAAAAAGATTATCGAAAATCACAAAGGGTTTATTTTTGCCAATGGAGAAATTAATGTTGGCTCTGTTTTTACCGTCTATCTTCCAGTTAATTAGATTTTTATACTTCACATTGGTTTTGGAAAGCACTAAAGCTTTCAATCTTAATTTTTTTAGGAGTAGGGCATGTTCTAAACCGCTACAAAATAATTTAAAACCAGTTATTGCATAGGGATTCTGTAACAATCAACCAAAATGCTGTAACGCAAAAAGGTTAAATGGGTTGCACCTTTGTATAACTTAAATAAATAACAATTTAAAATCAAACGTCATGAGAAGTTTATTATATCTAGTAGCGGTAATACTTGTTATAGGCTGGGCCTTAGGGTTCTTTGTGTATAGTGCGGGATCAATAATCCACATTTTACTGGTCATTGCAGTCATTGCAATATTGCTTAGACTTATAGGAGGAAGAGGCGCATAAACGTTATGTGGCCTTAATTAAAAAAAGAATGGAACCGCCGAGGTAATTTGGCCGGACAATTAATAAACTAAAAACAAAACTATGAAATCAAATGTATTGGGAATTGTAGCCGGAGTTGCTGTTGGAGCTTTGCTAGGCGTATTATTTGCACCCGATAAAGGGTCAAAAACAAGAAAAAAAATCAAAAATAAAACCAGCAAACTAAAGAAAAATTTAAAGGAAGAGTTTGATGATTTTTTAGATGCAGCATCAAAAAAATACAATTCAGTTGTAGATAAAGGGGAGGATGTGCTTGAAAAGGAAAAAGAAAAAATAGTTAACACGGTTAATTCTAAAAATTAAAAACAATTAAGTGGACAATACAGTTGCCAGCATAGAAATGCTTTATGAAAAAGCCAAGAAGTATACAGAAACCAGTTTGGATTTACTGGCGTTACATACGGTAGATAAAACGGCAGACATGCTTTCTTCCTTAACATCAAGGATTTTTATTGCTATGGCTGTTGCCATGTTTACATTGTTCATCAATATTGGAATTAGCCTTTTAATTGGCAAACTATTGCATGAATACTATCTGGGGTTTTTCATTGTATCGGCCTTTTATTTTATAATAGCAGGTGTATTGTTTCTCTTTAAGGATAAACTTATTGAAACCCCGATTGCCAATTTGATAATAGCCAAATTATTAAAATCCAAAAGATCTGGCATTCACGTTTTAGACAAATTTAAAGAGAACGGAAATGACAGCATCTAACAATCAAATACAATCTTTAGATCAAGCAATATGTGCATTGAAAGATCAAAGAAAGAAAGAGTTTGGTGATCTAAAAGTACAGTTTATCCAAACGAGCGAACATTTTAGGCCTGTTAATTTATTGACCCAAACCATAAAAGATTTAGGCGGATCGCCGGTACTAAAGACCAATCTTTTTGAAACATTAATAAGTGTGACGGGGGGTTATTTTTCAAAGAAAATGATCATAGGCAAATCGAATTCCTTTACAAAAAAAATCGTGGGATATGTTTTACAGTATGGTATAACAAATTTCATTTCCAAAAAAGTCAGTTCAAATGTAAATGGATAAACAATAATAATTCAAACAATAATAATTTAAAACGTAAGAAAATGAAAACATTAAATTTAACATTAGCAATTGTTGCTATTGCAGCAATATTTACATCTTGTAAAGATGACCAAAGGGATATAGCACAACAAAAAGTAGATATGTATAGCACATATGTGGATTCTGTTAGTAATGTTGCAGCCAAAGAAATTGCCATGAATTGGGAGGTCGTAGAAAGTGATTATCAAAAAAATAAAAACCGGGCCAATAATGCCATTGTATCAGTTGAAGAAAATTCTGAAATGCAAGAGTCTATTGATGAATCAACGGAGCAGTATGAGGCTTTTAAGCTAGAGGTTGAAGCTGAAACAGAAGCAATACAAGCTGCAAATTCAAAACTGGTCATGCAACAATCATTATTGGGAAGTGGTTTTACCGGAGGTGACATGAAATTCACCTGGATCAATAAGGATAACATTTTAAGTGTTTATGACAATTTTGTTACAACAGTTGAAACAAATAAAGATTCCTATTCAAGAGAAGATTGGGATGAAATCAAATTGTTGTACGAAGCCATTGACACAAGAAAAAACACGGTAGAAAACGAAGGTTTAACAAGTGCTGACAACAGAAAAATAGCGGGTTTAAAATTGAAATTTGCCCCGATGTATACATTCAATAGAATGGGCGCAAAATCCGATGAAAACGCAGCTGCCAAACAATAAATTTAAAATTAATCGGTAGTGTCCGATAAAACTTTTTTTTAAAAGCGGGATTTCCAAGCTAGGATCTCCCGCTTTTTTTATAATAAAAAAGTGTATATTAGCAATAGACTAAAGAAGCCATTTTATGGCACCAACCCAACCCCATTTGGGTGGATTGTAGCCATTTTGTGGCTGGTATAAACACGTTAGCGGTAAGCGTATTAAGGCACAATAACTAAACCACTATGGACTGCAAGTCCATAGGTTTTTTTAAAGAATGAAATTCTTATTCCAAAATAATAGTATCCTCTCCATCTTCATTAGATGGATTTCGATGATGTTCAAGATAATCCTGAACCA
>DASWKU010000013.1:0-3270 GCA_036396455.1 Flavobacteriaceae bacterium | reverse complement strand
GAGGTGGTGGGAACTATTGATAATCATGTTGAAATAAACACCAGCTATGGAGGGTCTGGAGCCATAATTGATTGGGGTGTAACGGGCAATGCTCTTTATAGAGTAACTTGGACTACAGAACCAGTTACATTCACATTTAGTGAACCTGTAGATGTGCATTCAATGTTACTTATAGAATACACTGGGGCTACTGATGTAGATTTTACCTTTAGCACTACAGACGGTACTAACGCTTCGCATATGGTAACAACTGCTGCTGGATATGGTTTAGCATCAGAATCCCCTGTTAATTTAAATTGGGTTGGCGTAACCTCCTTTACGTTAACACCTACAAATCCAGGTTCTCCGCTGTTTGATCATTTAACAGTAAGCCCTTCCACAGCTTTATCTGTTTCCGAAGTTAATACGTTTCAAACAGCAAAAGTATATCCAAACCCCGTAGAAAATATCTTAACTATTAAAAATGTTTCAGATTTAAAATCCATAACAGTCTATAATAGTTTAGGACAACTGGTTTTACAGAGTAAAAAGAAACAATTAGATGTGAGCCATTTATCAAAAGGCCTATATTTTTTACAGATCCATAGCGGTCAGGGTATAGAGACTAAACGGATTATTAAGAAATAAGTGAAACTCGACGCTTTTTCAGCGTGGTTAGTTGAATCTACCTGTCGGTAGACAGGCTTATCCCGCCAAAGGGCGGGATCTGAATAATTGCTAGTCAATCGAAATATTAACGATTGTTAGTGTTTTTGATTTTGAGAATTATAATAAAGATTAAAACTATATTATTACAAATAATATGAGCTTCCCGAATCCTTTATAGATGATGGGTTTGGGAAATTTACAGATCGTTTTATCGGGAGGAAAAGAAATTCGATGAACTTAAAATGGCTATAACATCACAATAAGAGATATAAGGTCCCGCCTTTGGCGGGATTAGTTTCCCTGTCGGCAGATTGGTTCAAAGCTCATTTAAAACACTTATGTAAAAAGCGTGATTTTAAATTAGAGCCTTTCTGCCCATTTTGGTGTAGATTACAATGGGAAAACAGGTATCACAGGTTCGAACGTTTAGAGGTTTAAAAAGAAATAATTAAGCGTCATTACGGGAAATTTTAATTTCGAAGTAATCTCACAACCAATAGATTGAATTTTAAAGATTCCTTCACGCTGTTCGGACGACAACTTTTTTAACAACCTCTAGCAAAGGAGACAAAATGCACTTGAGCTATATAAACCTGCCAGCTCACAGGTTGGTATTATAAAAACAAAGGGAACAAAGTTTAGATCTCGCAAAAAATTTAAGACTTCATCCCGGACCGAACGTAAAGAAAATGTCTAGTAGACATTTTTAGTGAAGGTGTCAGAATGCGCACAGGCACTTAAAAAAGGAGGAAAACAGTTCACACATTCGAAAGTAACAAACTGAAATCCCCCTAAACTGCATTAATCAATTAAATAAAAATTTAACTAAAAAACAACATGCAAATTTATGCAAAAAAATTAACTAATGCCTTTTTCCTTGTTCGAAAAAGACCACTGATAATCATGATGAGAACCTTTATATTCTTATGCTGTGCAACCGTTTTTAGCCTGGCTCCTAGGCATGCAGGATCCCAAAATGAAAAAATCCGTATCCATGCAGACCAGGAACAGGCCGTAGATGCCGTATTCGATATGATTATAGCCCAAACAGATTACCTGGTCATTTACCATAAAGGCCTGTTTAAAGACTTCCCCAGGGTACAGCTCAAAAAAGGGACCATTAGCTTATATAAATTATTAAAACAGAGTTTGTCTACAGGTGATTTAAATGTGATTGTCACCAAAGACAATACCATACTCATTAAGGAAAAATCCAGTAATGATGCACTTTTGCAGCAACAAGTCTCTGGTACAGTTACAAACCCATCAGGTCTCCCGTTACCGGGTGCAACAGTCCTAATAAAGGGTACTAATACAGGAACAACTACCAATTTTGATGGAAGTTATAACCTTACCGTACCCAATCCAGAAAATGTATTGGTCTTTTCGTTTTTGGGGTTTGAAACCCAAGAAATCACGGTAGGCAACCACCTGCCTGCCGGTCAGGCAGGAACCACCATTAATGTATCCCTTAAAGAAAGCATCAGTGCCTTGGACGAAGTGATCATTAAGGGGTATTATAATACCACACAAAGGGAACAAACGGGAAGCGTTGCCAAAATAGATGCCAAGGCCATAGAAAAACAACCGGTGGAAAACCCGTTGGCCGCCATGCAAGGCTACCTACCGGGCGTTAATATTACCCAACAGAGCGGGGTGCCAGGGGGCTCTTTTAACATCGAGATCCGCGGCAGGAATTCTTTGAACAGTCGAGCTAATGAGCCTTTGTATATCATAGACGGGGTACCTTACAGTAACGAATCATTGCTAGATATATTCCTAGAAGGGAGATTACTAAATCATGGCAATAGCAGTCCTTTTGTTAGCCCTTTAAATGTGATAGATCCCTCCAGTATCCAGAGCATAGAAGTACTTAAGGACGCCGATGCCACAGCCATTTATGGCGCCCGTGGTGCCAACGGCGTGGTACTGATCACCACAAAAAAAGGAAAGGTTGGAAAAACCCAAATAAAACTCAATATGGCCACCAGTTTGGGGGATGTACCACATTTTATGGAGTTGTTAAGTACCGAGCAGTATTTGGACATGCGATGGGAAGGGCTTGCCAATGATGGTTACACCCCGGAAACAGTGCCCCAGAGTTTTAAAGACACCAATCCCGACCTTTTTCTTTGGGATCAGGATCGATATACCGACTGGCAAAAGGTGTTTTTTGGTGGTACCGCTTATCGTCATACGGCAAATCTGTCTTTTTCGGGAGGTAACGAAAATACCCAATTTTTATTTAGTGGGGGGTATTTAAGTGAGACCTCGATTACTCCTGGAGATTCAGAATACAAGAAGGCAACGATGCATACCAGTATCAACCACCAATCAACCAATGAACGCTTAAAAGTAAACGTGGCCATAGATTATGGTATGGACGACAATAACCAGCCTGCCGCGTCAATTGCCCAACTAGTTGCTATTCGTCTGCCACCCAATGCACCGGCTACCCACGATGAAAACGGTAATATTTCCTGGGAGGGCTGGTCTGACATATATAGAAACCCCATGGCGCAATTGAGCAACAGATTTCTGGTAGAAACTAAAAATTTTCTATTAAATTCTGTAATTTCCTATACGCCAATCACGCGCCTGGAGTTTAAGACCAACCTGGGC
>DASWKU010000012.1:0-2699 GCA_036396455.1 Flavobacteriaceae bacterium | reverse complement strand
TACCTTCTTCAAATCGGGATGAAAACGAGTATTGCGTTTTATTCAACACATTGCTTTGAGTGGTTAAATGTCCTTTACCGTCTTTACCGGTTCCTTGCCAGTGTGCTTGTGCTTTTCTTTTCATGAGTTTAAATTATAATTAAAAATGTAATGTATATACGCCATAATAACTAACCATAACATATTTACAAAGATAGGATTTGCTCTTGTAAAAAGGAACGAATATTTTTTAAATTTGTCAGCTTTAATCTTATGGCTTATGAAATGCCCATTAACGGATTTATCAAACCTCCCGATAGCTATCGGGACGATAATGTTTCTTGGGCATTCCACCCGCCTGCCGGACGGGCAGGTCTGACCGATAAAAAAACAATAAATTCAAACAGATGAAAGGTTTTTATACCATCGTTTTATTGATTATGTCCAATGTGTTCATGACATTGGCTTGGTATGGCCATTTAAAGTTTTCTGAATGGAAATGGTTCAGTAAACTGGGTTTGGTGACCATAGTGTTGATAAGCTGGGGTATTGCGCTATTTGAATATTTTTTTCAAGTCCCTGCAAATAAAATAGGGTTTAAAAATAATGGTGGCCCTTTTACTTTAGTGGAATTAAAAGTACTGCAAGAGGTTATTACTTTGATTGTATTTACCATTTTCACTTTAATCGCGTTCAAAAATGAAACATTAAGATGGAACCACGGTATTGTTTTTTTTTTTTTGGTGTTGGCCTTTTATTTTATTTTTAAGAAATAAAAAAGCGACCTAATTTTAAGTCGCTTCTTATAGGTTTATTTTGCCATGCCGGGAGGATATTTCTCCATGATTTTGTTTACAAACTCCTTGATACGTTCTTCTTTTTTCTCCATATTTCGAGTTATGTAACCTGTACCTTGACCTTGCCAAACCAGTTCTTTTTTGTTGGCATCAATTAAATCGATGTATAAAACACCTTCGGTGGATGTGGAAACTGTGCTTCCACCATATCCGTAACCTCCCCAATACCAAGGGCTCCAACCCCAACCATATCCATAAGGTCCCCAACCGTTGTTATAGACATTCACTTTTTCCCGTGATTTTGTAAAAATGCTCACGAGCATATCCGGATTTTCCGATTTTGTAAATCCTTTTGCCTGAAGTTCAGCTTCAATGGCTCTTAGGATACGGCGTTTGTCGAGGTCACTAATTTCGGCCTTATCGATTCCAGTCTTAAAAAACGCAAAGGTTTTATAGGTATTGAAATTTGCATTTTTGTCATAATCTGATGCCACTCTTACAGAAGTACAAGATGTGACTACCAAAAAGAGCAGTGTTACGGGTAAAAATTTAAATATGTGTTTCATTTTGCAATTTTTTTATTAATGGTTATAACGAGTTCAATAAATCTTCATCAACACTATTTGGGAGGGTAACGTTTAGATTAGGTTCTGTTTCCATGGCGCGCTTGATTGCAAAAATCGCTCCTTCATTTCTTGCCCAACTTCGTCTGGTTATTCCGTTGTTTACATCCCAAAATAACATCGATTTTAAGCGTTTTTCGGCATCTTTGCTACCATCAAGAACCATACCAAATCCCCCATTAATGACTTCACCCCAACCAACACCACCACCGTTATGGATGCTCACCCAGGTGGCCCCCCTAAAGCTGTCTCCAATCACGTTTTGAATGGCCATATCGGCCGTGAATTTGGAGCCATCATAAATATTGCTGGTCTCTCGATAAGGCGAATCGGTCCCTGACACATCATGGTGATCGCGACCCAAAACCACATATCCTATGTCTCCTTTAGCAATGGCATCATTAAAAGCCTTGGCAATTTTCATACGTCCTTCGGCATCGGCATAGAGGATTCTGGCTTGAGAACCCACCACCAATTTATTTTTTTGAGCACCTTTGATCCATTGGATGTTATCGGCCATTTGCTGTTGGATTTCTTCTGGTGAATTGGTCTTGATCTCTTCCAAAACTTTACAGGCAATGGCATCTGTTTTTGCCAAATCTTCTGGTTTGCCTGAAGTACAGACCCAACGGAATGGCCCAAATCCATAATCAAAACACATGGGTCCCATGATATCCTGTACATAGGAAGGGTATCTAAAATCGACCCCGTTTTCTGCCATGACATCAGCACCGGCCCGTGAGGCTTCCAATAAAAAGGCATTACCGTAATCAAAGAAATAGGTGCCCTTGGAGGTGTGTTTATTTATGGCGTTGGCATGCCGGCGTAGTGAGCGTTGGACATGTATCTTGAAGGCTTCCGGATTTTCAGCCATCATCTCATTCGATTCTTCAAACGATATTCCAACGGGATAATAACCTCCGGCCCAAGGATTATGTAATGATGTTTGGTCACTTCCCAAATCGATTTGAATGTTGGCTTCATCAAATTTTTCCCAAACGTCCACAACGTTACCCAAATAGGCTATGGATACCGTTTCTTTATCTTGTTTGGCCTTATTTACTCGAATGACCAATGCATTTAAATCGGTAATAATTTCATTGACCCAACCTTGTTGATGACGAATTTTTGTGATTTTCGGATTGACTTCAGCACACACGGTAATACATCCGGCAATGGTTCCAGCCTTTGGTTGGGCACCAGACATTCCACCCAATCCAGAAGTTACGAAAAGATGGCCATTAGGCGATTTTTTAATTTTTCTGAAGCCATTCAACACCGTAATGGTGGTCCCATGAAC
>DASWKU010000011.1:0-5548 GCA_036396455.1 Flavobacteriaceae bacterium | reverse complement strand
TGTATTGACACTTTGGAAAAAGCGCACGGCTTATTGTTGGAAACAGACCCTAAAACTATTGACTATGATATGTATCGTTCGGCATGGGTCAAGGAATTTGAAATTATTTTGGAGCAAAGCGGCAAACTCCTTCGTAAGCTGCTAAAACCCTATTTCCATTCCGGAAAGGCCGTTGACCAGTTGTATTTCAAAGATGTATTCAGGCAGGCCGTTTTGAGAAGTATCATCAACCCCGAAACCTGTGAACGATGGCTGGAATATCGGGACAACCGAAACAGTACCGCCCATGATTACGGGCTAAACTTTGCCGAGGAAACATTGGTGCTGCTGGCACAATTCATAACGGATGCCAAAAATTTGGTGGCAACACTAAAACAACATAGCGATGCTCCTGAGGAATAAGGATAAAAAAACACTATTACAGTTGTTTTCCTCAATGGGATTTCCATTTGAGGTTTTGGCGTATGGCAGTAGGGTAGAAGGTTCAGCCCATGAGGGTAGCGACCTTGATTTGGTGATTCGCAGCAAGAACAGGGAGAAATTGCCCATCACTATTTTTATGGAACTGAAAGAAAAAATACAACAGAGCAATATCCCCATAGTAGTTGAATTGTTTGATTGGGCACGTTTGCCCGAAAGCTTTCACCGGAACATTAATTCATTGCACGAAGTGTTGTATAGCAATTTTGAAACGATGGCAAACGAACCTCCTGTGGCGTATAAAACAAAGAAAAAGAAAAAATGAGATACTGTTTACCTATACCGGTTACTTAAATCGCCCCGATGTGATTACACCATTGGCACGATAGGTTGTATTTTGCCGTTTTTGCCACTTTTTGAGGTTTTTAGCACTTTTCGAGGTTTTTGTGGTTTTCCAAGGAAATGCCTCTTCCATACACTATCCATACACTAGCTATGGAGTATCCATGGAGTATCTATGGAGTATCTACGCTATATGTCCCGTCCTTGACCCGTCTGACCCGTCCTAAAATAACTACAGGTTACACATTGTATTGTGGGGAAAAATTTTATGCCCTTTTGAGGTTTCCCGTAAGGTCATGTTCAAATGATATTGTAAACTTGTATGCTATTAAACTATTATTAAAAGGGACCATTGGGTATACTGATTATGGGTATGCCCATGGTTTTTTAGGGTGGGTACGGGATTCCGTAAGGGATTTTTTCCAATAGTTTGTAAAAGGTATGAGGTAAAACGATTTTGTCTTTAAAACAATGTGCTGGACCTGAAAGTAATTAAGTATATTTGGGTATAGAGTTAAAATAAACACAATAGTGGTTAAACACGCATTGTGTGCAATTTGGTCAGGTTACCAAGATTTGGTATATTTGACTAAATATAGAGTAATTATGGGAAAAAATACATCAATATCACTCGGAAATCATTTTGAGGACTTTATAAACGAAGAGGTCAAATCTGGAAGATATAGTTCAGTAAGTGAAGTGATTCGTTCTGCTTTGCGATTATTGGAACGTGAAGAAAAAAAAGAAAGAGAACTGATCAAAGCTCTTGAAATCGGGGAGCAAAGCGGATTTGTTGAAAACTTTGACCCTAAACAACATCTGAAAGCATTACATCGCCAACACTTATGAGCAAAAACAAATATCGAATAAGTCAACAAGCGATTGAGGATTTGGACAATATTTGGGTTTTTACGCTCAACACATGGTCAAAAGAACAAGCAGACAGGTATTACGCCTTGATTATAGAAGAAATAGAGTTTATCGCTGACCACTTTATGACCGGAAAATCGGCAGAACAGACACGAAAGAATTATCGTGTGACAAAAATAAAATCCCACCTAATTTATTATAGAAAAGTGGAAAATGAGATGGTGGAAATCGTTAGAATTCTGCACCAACGCATGGATATTAAAAAACGGTTGGAATAGAAAAAACTGCACACAGCAATGGTAACCGTTCCTCCTTCGGCGGACAGGTGCACAATCCTTTAATCTAAAGAATTCCCTGACGGCTCTGCCTCGGGGTTTGCTTCGCCAGTTCGCTTTGCTCGTGTCCAATTTACCTCTCCTTGGGAGAGGTCGAATCCCGAATATTCGAGATTCGGGTGAAGCAAAATCAAGACTTCCACAACTGCTTTTTAAGGGGCTTTCTTTTTCCTGTTTTCGACAACTTTTTCCTTCAAAGTATTCAAGCATTTGATATTTAGTGTTTTAAATAAACTATTAAGGCCTTTTGGGTGTCCCAGCAATGAAAACAGGACAACTGCTTTTTAAGGGGCTTTCTTTTTCATTTATTTCTTGGTGACAAAATACATCTCGATTTCACCTTTGCCCTTTGCTTCAATCCTGCCTCTAGATTCAAATACAAGGTTTGGTTCATTTTTTAAAAGCTCATAGGTAGCTTGGCTGATGTTTACTTTGCCAACCTCTCCGTTACTTTCAATGCGACTGGCCGTATTCACCGAATCACCAAAGATGTCAAAGGAAAACTTCTTTTTGCCCACAACCCCTGCAATAACGGGCCCAGTATGTATTCCTATACGCATATTCCAATTGATCTCACTGGTCACATTTCTTTGATCAAGTACCTCCAACATACGGAATGCGGCATTAACACATCTAAGGGCATGATCGGAATTTTCCCGAGGCAAGCCACTTACCGCCAAATAGGCATCGCCTATGGTTTCTATCTTTTCTATGCCAAATTCGTCCATAATATCATCAAATTGGCCGAATATATCGTTCAGCTCAACAACGAGCTGATTGGCTGAAATGGAGGCTGCAAGTTTTGTAAAGTCTTTAAAATCTGTAAACAGTATGGTCACGCTCTCGTACTTTTTTGGGGCAGCTTTTCCCGATTCCTTAAGTTCCTGGGCCACGTCTTTAGGAAGGATGTTAAGGAGCAAATGTTCTGAACGGTCTTTTTCAATTTGTATTGACGCTTTTGATTTGTGCACATAACGCCAGCGTGTGTAAAAACTGCCCGCCAAGAGTAAGAAAAATGCACCCGCCGCCAAGCTTATGTTTCTTGTTTTTTCTTTCTGTCGTATGGCTTCTTCGTGGGCCTCTTGTATTAAGCGTGCTTCGGCTTGAAATTCCATATGTTGGAGTTTTTCGATGGGTTCTTTAGTTTTCAGACTATCCTCAACAGCTTTTAATAGCTCGAAGTAATGGAGCGCTTTGTTGTCATTGCCCATGGCTTTGTAGGTCTCATATAGGCAAATACACGTAGACTTCTTCCTAAACAGGGATTGAATGGTCAAGGAAATTTCATAACCTTTTTGGCAATAGTCAAGTGCTTTGTCATATTCACCTTGCTTCTGGTAGATTTCCCCGATGTTGTTTAAGGTGGCAGAAATTCCATTTTTATTGCCAATTTGTTCGAAAATCTGTAGCCCTTTTTGGTAATAGTCCAGTGCCGTGGAAGACTCACCTTGCATGTAATATAAAGTTCCCATTATATTATAAGTATTAGCTATCCCGACTTGATGGTTAAGTTGTTCGTAAATTTTTAAACTCTGCGTGAAGTAGTCAAGTGCATCGCGGTAATCCAGTTGGTCCCTATAGATTTCCCCGATGTTGGATAGTACATTGGCCTCTCCACCTTGATCGCCCTTGAGTTGGTTGATCCTTAGGCTTCGATTGTAATATTCCAGAGCTTTTTGATAATTGCCTTGCTTCTTATAGATACGCCCAATATTGTCGAGGGTCGTTGACATTTGCCTTGTTTCGCTGAACTCAAGACTTTTTACATAATGGTCCAACGCTTTGGCATAATCTGCCATGGTATGATATAGACTTCCTAAATTATTATTGACAATGCCCAAAGCATGTCGTTCTCCCATTTTCTCGGCGATAGTTAAAGCTCGATTGTAATAGTCTAGTGTTTTCTGGTAATCACTTCTGTTGACCCATGATACACCTTGGAGGGTGTACCCAGCATACTGGGCCCTTAAGTAATGTTTATCGAGCCCGAACGCGACCAGTTTTTCTGCTAGAACAAATGCAGAATCCGGCTGCGAAAACAGATAACCATCCCAGATATAGTCGGTATAGGCTCTCGCTCTAATGGAATCCAATTGGGTTTGGTCTTGCCAAACGGTATAGAGGGAATCGAGGTTCACTTGGCCATTCAAGGAAAATCCACATAATACGCATAGCGTTAGGATGATATTATTATGCATTGCATTTTATTTCATTGACATTCAACATAGGAAAAAACACAATGGTCTTTAGCCCATTTAAGTACGATCTAATTTAATAAAACTTCCTTAAGTAGGTTCCATTGCTCTCAACTTTTTACCTGCACAAGCAGTGTCTCGTGGACGAAGAACTTTTAAAGGCCACCATAAGATGGCTTCTCCCGAGTACTTGGGATCGCCATGGCCTTAGTCTTGCAATTCCGACACCGTCGGAAGAAACGACCGTATGCAGAAATAGTGAGCTGTAAGAACAACTTTGCAAGAGCGATCTGGGCATGAAGGAAAAGTAACCAAAATATGCAATATCAATCATGCACCAAAGCGAGCGGTACGCAGGAAAATGCGAAGCATTCACGATTACCAAATTAATAAAATGATTATGCATGCGTAATTTCCTCATACGGTCTTGATGTTTTGGTCCATTTTGCATCAAGGTAAAATGAACGGACAAAAAACAAAACCAACATAAAGAACCCGAAAACACGGTCCCCCTGCACTTGTCATCCTGCCCATGTCCCGAGTACTCGGGGTCGAAGTGCATTGGCTTATTGTAAATGCGATATGAGGGCCATGGATAAAAAATAATGATTCAATAGCTTTGACAAATATGCGTCCTGATCATATACTCTGTAATGGGCTTTAAGGTTTTTCCGGTCTCAGGATGGAACCCCAAGGCGGTGAAATATTCCAATTTGCCCTTAAAATTTTTACCGTACCAAACCTTTACACTCCCATCAGCATTGAAAAAACCAAAGCCGCAATTTGGTTCAATTTTTCTAAAATGCGCTATTCTTTCCTCTTTATAAATCTTTAAAGTCCCATGGCTTAATTTTTCAGCATCAAACCTTACCTTCTCATAATGGTCCTCTTTCCATTCCATCCATCGTTGTTGTTTAGTAGAAATAATTATTAAAGCTACAATTAACGCACCTACAAGACTTAAAATAAGTATGGTTTTGTTTTTTGCAAGCTTCCCTTTGACGTTTTTAAGACCTTTTGTATTGGTTGTTTTTGGTGGGTGTGCCTTGCTAAACTCAGCAAAATTTTGAAATCCCAAAAGTTCACACAAAGCCTGGACCACTTTAGGCTGTTTGATTACAACCTCGTGTTTGACTTCATCGGAAGCAAACCTAAGGTAATCACTTAATCTCTTTTCGCCAAAAGGCAATTTTTGGTTTTCAAAAATGAAATCTGAAAGCAATTTTGCAGTTCCCGAATTAGAAGGCACAATTCCAGTTTTTTTACTGTGAAGGACCTTCATCTTCTCAAAAGCTTTGATAATTAGTTCTCTATGCATTGAGGGATAGTTTAGCGCTATAAAATTAATTAATTGTATGTCCGTTTAATGTCCATTAGCTGTAATAC
>DASWKU010000010.1:0-6900 GCA_036396455.1 Flavobacteriaceae bacterium | reverse complement strand
CTCATGGATTCTATTTGAGTGTCATCAGGATCGACAATGTCAAAACTGGTGACGACATTGATTTGGTCTAACGGACAATAAAACTGGTCTCCAACGGCGTCAATATTTGGAGGAACATTGGCTTGTGACCTTCCATGTTGAAACCATAACAAATTAAAAACTAAAACTACTATACCAAATCTGAGCGTCAAGCTTCATCATTTTAGGGGGTGAACCCACAAAATTAGGGAATATATCCTATAATGGTTCATCCAATCGATTAAATAAGGATTCTTTAGGTAGAACAGGCTATCCAATTGATTCAATCATAATAAATGTTACAGTCAAGTGCTTTTTCAAAATTTGAATATTTCAAAAAAATAGGCGACCTTCGTTGGTATAGATAGACCTAAATTGACTTTATAATAATGTATGTGAGGACTCCAATGAAAAATTTAATTATGAAGAAAAGAATTTTCATTTTATTGATTTGTGCCTCTACAATATCCAATGTCCTTGGACAAAGAGATTATTCCGATTCGGAAATTACCAAAATTGTCCTGTTGGGCACTGGAACCCCAGTAGCTGACCCCATGCGTTCAGGTTGCTCTGTTGCCATTATAGTAAACGCCATGCCCTATATTGTTGATTTTGGTCCCGGTGTCATGCGCCAGTTAGTAGCCCTCACTCCCTATTTTAGCAATCCAGGTGAAGGTATTGAAGGTCTCGATTTACGGAACGTGACACATGCATTTCTCACACATTTACACTCAGACCACACTACAGGTTATCCTGATTTGATCCTCACGCCTTGGGGTGTTGGAGGAAGCGGAAGGGATACACCGCTTGAAGTCTATGGACCCAAAGGACTCAACAGCATGACCGAACATATCCTAAAAGCGTATGACGAAGATATTAAATATCGCGTTAACGGCATCCAACATAACAACGATCAGGGTTGGCGTGTGAACAGCCATGAAATTCTTAAGGAAGGAATCATTTATCAAGATGACAACATAAAAGTAGAAGCTTTTCCCGCTCCCCATGGTACATGGACGAATGCCTGGAGCTTTAAATTCACCACTCCTGATAAGACTATCGTCATTTCTGGGGACACCCGACCATCGGACAAACTCGTCAAGTATGCCAAAGGTGTTGATATCCTTGTACATGGGGTCTATAGTAAAAAGTTGATGCATTGGGCAGGTCTTGACTATTTTACAACGCATCATACCTCTACAACCGAATTGGCTGAAATTGCCAAGAAAGCCCAACCAAAACTGTTGGTACTGTATCACGTGATGCCCAGTGGTGTGGTGGAACAGGATTATCTGGACGAGATTGCTGAAATTTATAAAGGCAAAGTGATTTTTGGAAATGATCTGGATAGATTTTAAGGCAACAATTTAATTTAATAGAAATAATCCTGACGCTTACTAGACTCGTTTTGAAGTCGAGATAGTGAAACCAAAACCTTGACTTTCTCAAAAAAATAGTCGAACTTCGTTTATCCCGAGCACTCGGGAATATAAATCATTAAAACGAATTCATATACTTAAGTTAGGGTGCATTAAAACAAAAATCGGAACTACGAAGAAAATAAATGAAATTAGAAATAGCCGAATCATTAATTTATAGTTATTTAAAACACAACGAAGGCTGTCGAATTGTTCAAACCAATTGGCGAACAAGTGGAAAATGGGTTATAACCGAATACGAAACTGAAAGAGCAAGAATGCTTTTTAACAAAATTTCAGAATCGGAATTTTTTACTGGAATTTTCAAGAACAGTTCATTCGACCAACTTGTAAAACAAGCGGAAATTGATGTTTTAGGAATAAATACAGCCGAAGACACCATTTACGGAATTGACATTGCTTTTCACTCTTCGGGAATAAATTATGGAAGTAGTACAGAGACAGCATTCCGAATAATTAAAAAAATATTTCGGACTATTTTTATATTGCAAACTTTTTTCGACGAAAACGAAAAATTCAATTCTTACTTTATAACACCAAAAGTTAATCCTGCAATCAAAATTTTAGTTGACGATTTAATTATAAAAGCAAGGGAAATCATTGATGACGAAAATATTTCTATCGAGTTTATTTCCAATGAACAGTTCTACTCTGAAATCGTAGATTCACTTTTAGAGAACATTGACGAAGAACACGATACAACGGAATTATTTTCGAGAGCAGTAAAACTATTAAAACTCGATAACCGAAAAAAGAGTTTTGACAATGAAGTAACAGTAAAACCGACTATTCCAAGAGTTTACAGCAACAAAAGAACTGTCAACGGAATGAAAATTGGACAATTTGTTCAATATAGTTTTAGAAAGGCTTATGAACTGAATTTAATATCTACCGCCGAAATACATAATTTACAAAATCCAGACTATTCAAAACGGACTTTTAATTCAAATTTTGAAGTTCTAAAAAATCAATATCGACCAATCAAGGACGAATACGGACGAACAAGATATTACGCCAGAGAAATTTTCTGTGGCAATTATCATTTGACATCACAATGGGTAGAACCTCAATGGGATTTATTACTCGATTGGCTAAAGAAAATAAATTATAGTTATAGAAATAACGTACCCTAACACTGTATCCTATAAGCTATGGCTTGGTCTTCACGAATTCTATAAAAGCTATGATGCAGAGAAAGATAGGGTGTGGATATGTGACCATAAAGATAAAATGATAGGGTTTGTGTTGTTAATGCACCGTGAAAACAATTCTGCTCAACTTCGATATTTTTACCTCGAACCTGAATACAGAGGAATCGGATTAGGGAAAAAACTCATGGAGCTTTTTATGAACTTCTTAAGAAAAAAAGGGTACCACTCCGCTTACTTATGGACTACTCATGAATTGAGTGCAGCAGCTTCACTTTATACAAGACATGGATTTGAGTTAACAGAATCAAAACAATCGCTTGCATTTGAAAAACCTTTAAATGAACAACGCTATGAATTAAAAATTGTAAAATAATGACGCTATATATTACAATTGAGATATTAGAATGGATAGCAATGGTATTGGTTCTCTTTGCTTTTTATCTAAATACTAGACAGATTATTTCTTCTAGTTCAAATCTTTTTTTAGCCATGAATATCCTATCTGGATTATTTATGGCAATTAATTCAGGATATCATAATGCTTATCCTTCAATGGCAGCTAATTTAATTTGGCTGACAATTGCTGCCGCAAGTTTGCTGAAAATTAAAAAATGGAAATATGATAGAAAGACACTGGAAAGGAATAACTAGCATTGAAAATTCTAATAGTTATATAAAGCATCTATTAGAGGATACATTCCCACAATTATCTAAAATAAAAGGGTTTAAAAAAGCTTCAATTCTTAAAAGAGTAATTAATGATAGTGTTGAATTTTTAATAATTACCCAATGGGAATCTATTAATTCAATTATGAATTTTTCAGGAGAAAATACGGAAGTAGCTGTTGTTCCATTAAAAGCTCAAAAATTAATGACCAGTTACGATCTAAAAGTTTCCCATTATGAAAAAATAGAAGCATGAAAGATAATTTTTCGATTCATTCTGATAATTATAAAAAATATAGACCAAATTATCCATCGGATTTTTATAAATATTTAAACAGTATTTTGCCTTCCAAAATTAAAGCTTGGGATTGTGGTACAGGAAACGGACAAGTAGCTTTCGAGTTGGCAAAAACATTTAATAGTGTATTTGCTACTGACATTAGTCATTCACAAATTGATAATGCTATTCAAGGCGACAATATCTTCTATTCAATTCAACCAGCGGAGAAAACAAATTTTGAAGCACAACAATTTGACTTGATTATAATAGCACAAGCTATTCATTGGTTTGACTTTGATAAATTTTATAAGGAAGTGAGGCGAACTGCAAAAGATAATGCTCTAATCTGTGTTATTGGATATGGAAGATTGCAAGTTTCAAAAAAAATAGACGCTCTAATAACAAAATTCTATAAAAATACAATAGGAATTTATTGGGATGAAGAGCGGAAATACATAGATCAAAATTACCAAACAATCCCATTTCCCTTTGATGAAATTGAAGTACCTAAATTTACTAATAGTTTATATTGGACATTTGAGCATTTAATGGGTTACATAAATACTTGGTCTGCCGTAAAACACTTTATCAAAAAAAATGGATTCAATCCTACCGATAAATTGCGTTTACAAATTGAAGAACAATGGGGTTTTGAGATAAAGAGGGAAATTAATTTTCCGCTTTTATTGAGAATAGGCATAAAAAGCCAGTTGCCAACAATGTATAAGCGTAATGCGGGCTAAAACACTAAAATTGAACGAATTGACTATTAACAAACATATCGGAAAACAGAAAGTGAAGTGCTATTAATTCCGCACTACGCTTATACTTGACGTTAAACGAATCCAAACTCCAACTCCAGCCGCAGGCGCAACAAAGGGCTACATACGCCTGCTTGCGGCCGTTATGCATCATTCCCCACATTCCCAATAATCCATTTATTTAACTTTCTCATTGATTAAATAAGCTGAAATCTCAGCTAAAAACCTCAAAAAAATCAAAAAAAAACAGAATAAGTAGATTTAAATCATCTTATTATTACTATTTTTGTATAAATAAATCATTTTATGAACAATTTAAATCTTATTCCGACAGAGAAAATAATAGAACGGTTACGCTATGAAAACCCTTGGTGGGTAACCAAACAAATACCTGAGACCTACAGCACTATGGCCAAACGCTTGTATTTTGATTTGTTTTATCCATATATAAAGGAAAAAAATGTTCGAAGAGCATTGGTGCTAATGGGGCCAAGACGAGTAGGGAAAACAGTAATGTTGTTCCATAGCATTGATGAATTATTAAACGAAGGGTCTAATCCACAACAAATTTTCTTCGTTGGTATTGACAATCCAATTTATGTGAATTTGGGTTTAGAGGACATTCTTAACCTCTGTAAAAATTCGCTGAACCTAACCCAGCTAAACGGTTGCTATGTCTTTTTTGATGAAATACAATATTTGAAAGATTGGGAACGTCATCTAAAAGTGTTGGTAGATTCATATCCCGAAACTAAATTTATTGTATCGGGTTCAGCGGCAGCAGCGTTAAAATGGCATAGTACCGAAAGTGGTGCTGGAAGATTTACCGATTTTATGTTGCCACCGCTTACTTTTCAGGAGTACATTCATTTAAAAAAAATGAATCACCTAATCTATAACGGTACTATTGATTATGGCGAAAAGTCAATACCTTATTGTCTAACACACGATATAAAAGCACTAAACAGGGAGTTTGTACATTACTTAAATTTTGGTGGATACCCCGAAGTGGTTTTGTCAGAAAAAATACAAAGTGATATGGGTAGATATGTAAAAAACGACATTGTGGACAAAGTGCTATTGAGAGATTTACCAAGTTTATACGGTATAAAAGATGTTCAGGAGTTAAACCGTTTTTTTACTTACATCGCCTATAATACAGGTAACGAATTTTCGTATGAAACAATGTCAAGAGAAAGTGGCATGCAAAAAGATACCCTTAAAAAATATTTAGAATACTTAGAAGCAGCTTTCCTCATAAAAGTATTAAACAAAGTTGATGTAAATGCAAAACGCTTAAAAAGGGTTACTAGTTTCAAAGTGTATTTAACCAATCCATCGTTACGAACTGCTTTGTTTTCTCCCATTGGGGAGACAGATAGTGAAATGGGTAATATGGTAGAAACAGCGGTACTGTCGCAATGGATGCACCGTGAAAAATTAGATTTAACCTATGCGCATTGGAAAGAAGGAAGAAACGAAGGCGAAGTAGATTTAGTTTTAGTAGATGATAAAAAATATAGACCGGTTTGGGGCGTGGAGATTAAATGGAGCAATCGATATTTTGAAAAACCGCAAGAATTAAAAAGTTTAATTCAATTTTGCAAGACAAATGTGTTTCAAACAGCCTTGGTAACTTCAATTGACCAATTAGGTGTCAAAAAAGTAGCTGACTTAATATTTTCATTTTTACCTGCTTCTGTCTACACTTACAATATTGGTGATATAACTTTGAAAATGAAAAACTCAATTTAATACTTGCAATATCACATAAAATTTACCGAACTTAACCTTAAAAGACAACAACAAATGCATAACAGCACCTACCGTCAAACAAAACTCCAAACTCCAACTCCTTTTCCTCTCGCTTAAAATCCAAATCCTGAAAATCTGGGTTAAAATTTTATTCATAAAACACTGCAACCTCGTTTAATGCCTTTCGTTGTATATCCGGAACGTAAACCGGTTGTTTGGCATAACCAACTGGAAGCAATAAAAAAGCCCGTTCGTTGGCCGGTCGTTGTAACAGTTTGGCAAGGAAATTCATAGGGCTTGGCGTGTGGGTCAAGGTCACCAATCCGGCGTTATGAATGGCGGTAATGAGCATACCACAGGCAATACCAACCGATTCGTTGACATAATAATTGTTGTGCTTTTCGTTACCCTCATGCTCGTAAACACGCTTAAACACCACAATAATCCAAGGCGCATCTTCTATAAACGGTTTATGGGTATCGGTGCCCAACGGTGCCAAATCCTGTTGCCAGCGTTCACTCATTCTACTGGCGTAATTTTCACGTTCCTCTTGTTCGGCAGCCAAACGGATCTTGGTTTTTAATTCGGCATTGGAAACCGGACAAAAGGTCCAAGGTTGCTTATGTGCACCCGAAGGTGCTGTGGATGCCGATTTTATGATATTTTTAATCACTGCTTTTGGGACTGGTTGATTGGAATATTCCCGAACAGAACGTCTGGTATCCAACCAATCTAAAAATTCGGTGCTATTTTTTAGGGATTCCTCTTGTGAAATCGTTTCTCTTTGGTACAGCACATGCTTATAGCCATTTATTGTAATATGGTCTTCA
>DASWKU010000009.1:0-6767 GCA_036396455.1 Flavobacteriaceae bacterium | reverse complement strand
GAGAGCACACCCTAATATGGTGATTAAAATTGAAGCGCATACCGATAGTAGAGGTAGTGACCGCTACAATATGAAATTATCGGACCGTAGAGCAAAATCTACACAAGATTATCTATTATCGAGAGATATTGCACCCGAACGCATAGAAAGTGCCATTGGTTACGGTGAAACCCAATTGCTTAACAAATGTTCTAATGGTGTTAAATGTACTGAAGAAGAACATCAATTAAACCGAAGATCCTACTTTTATATATTGAAGGAATAAATCCTTCCTCAGTTTATTAAAAAAGCGGACTTTCACAAGTCCGCTTTTTAATTTCATGCTATTTTCAAATAAACCACCGTGGGTTTGAAATCCATGGTTTTATAGCAAACTGAGGGTCTGTTTGGCCACGAATACACCAATAATTTTTGAATGACTGCCAATATATTCGTGTCCCGATAGCTATCGGGATCGTGGCAAAAGTTTATAGCAACTAAAGTAACTGCAATGTCCCGTCCCGATAACCATCGGGACTTATCGGGAGCAGGGTTTTAACCTTTAACTTGATAATAAAGAATTTCTTGAAACCAACGCTGCCGGTAGTGAATGAAAAGAAATCCATTTAAAATGCACAACGGGTTACGTTAAATTCAGGTCAAACAAAAACGCCACGGTGAACCGTGGCGTTTTAAACTAACTAACTAATCAACTAACTTATATAAAAGACCATTTATCTTTTGATAAAAATATTGGTGTAATACCATTTTCCCTCTTTGTTCTGCTCGGCAGAAACCTCAAAATCTGTAAAATCCCCTTCAATATTTTCCCTGTGGCTGTCACTATTGGTCCATGCGTTAACTACAGATTGTGCGGTACTGTATGCATAAGCCACATTTTCGGATACCACTTTTGCATTGGCATTTTGCTCCAAACTAATTTTACGTTGGTAAAAATTGTCATGGTTTACACTATTTACTTCAACCATATAATCCGTATGGGTAAAAGCAACTGATTTTACGATTTTAAGACTGTTAAGCGGATTTAGACCTAAACCAATTCGGTGTTCGTTTATAAGCTCTAAAATTTCAATTTCAATCTCTTTAGAAGCAGGTGCATTTTGCAAAGATATTGCGTCAATACCGTCATCCGGAAAATCTTCAGTGGAACATGAAGAAAATGTCAGTAAAGCCATCAATGCCAATAAAGGCAGACAATTAGTAGGTTTCATAAGAGGGCAATTTAGATTTGGTCTGGTAAAATTAGAAGACTACCCCACTTAAGCTGTTAAAGAAATGTTAAAATCGATGAAAGACATGCACTTTACCGATTCTTTATGCAAATCATCGATGAAATGCATCGATACAGACAAAAAACATGCATTACGTCGTAATAAAATATCATTTCATCGATATGTAATTGGTCTAAAAAATTGGAGTGAAATAAGCTCTCCTTTAAGGTGAAAGCCGTGTAATATGCCAGATAAAGTCTTGGTCCAGCTTATATTGTATTCGGTCGTGAAGCCTGTTTGGCCGACCTTGCCAAAATTCAATTTCAATGGGTTTAACAATGTATCCGCCCCAAAATTTTGGTCTTGGAATATCTTTGCCTTCAAATTCAGCTTCAAGTTGTTTTAGTTTTTCTTCAAGTACTTCCCTACTTTCAATGGGCTCACTTTGATGTGAAACCAAAGCTCCCAATTGGCTTCCTCTTGGGCGTGACTCAAAATAACCATCACTTAAGTTTTCAGCTATTTTTTCTGCCTTTCCCTTGATGATAATTTGACGCTCGGCACCATGCCAAAAAAAAGACAGACAAACATTAGGATTTACTTCAATGGCTTTTCCTTTTTCACTTTGATAATTTGTATAAAAAATAAAACCTTCATAAGTATATTTTTTGAGCAATACTATTCTGCTTTTTGGATATCCATCCAAACCAATTGTCGCAATGGTCATGGCATTGGTTTCGTTTTCCGGAAAAAATCGGTCTACATCATAAAACCACTTTTGAAATAACTCCATGGGATTTTCGGGCACATTTTTTGCCAAAAGTTCGCCTTTCTCGTAGGATTTTCTGTAGTTGCTTAAATCGTCGTTCATTGTACACAAATTAACGAAATTTTAATTTTTTATACCTAATGTATTTACTAAACTTCATAAATTTGCTCCTTTAACAGAATGATATGAAGTTTGAAGATTCCAAGTATTTTAAATTAAACCATTTAAAAGTAGAAAAGCCTTTTGGTAATTTTTATCTCTGTGATAAATTCTATATTTCTGAATTCAATGAAGGTGTCCATTGTGATTGGGAAATGGTACAAGATGTAGTGGAAGAAATTATTGGTTTAAGAGAAAATAATGCAAGTTTAGGTTATATTTCCAATAGGATCAATTCATATTCCATGGATCCACAAATCTGGGTCAAGGTCCATGAAGAATATGATTATATTATAGCTTGCGCTATAGTGTCATATAACAACATGACCTTTATGAATGCATCACTTGAGAAGGCTTTCTTTAAAAAAAGTATTAAGCGCTGCCTTTCTCTGGATGAAGCGATTGAGTGGGTCATAAATTTGAAAGAGCTTAAATAAACCGCTATGGTTTTAAAATCCATAGTTTTATGGCAAACCGAAAGTCTGTTTAGCCACGAATACACTAATAATTTCTGAATGACTGATGTTATATCCGTGTACCTGCCTGCCGGCAGGCAGGTTCGTGGCAAAAGTTTATAGAACCTAAAGTAACCGCAATGTCCCGTCCCGATAACCATCGGGACTTATCGGAAGCAGGATTTTAACCTTTAACCTGATAATAAAAATTTCTTGAAACCAACCCTGCCTGCCCAGTCTGGCGACAGGCAGACGGCAGGCAGGTACCCTCGAGGCAGCCCCGCTATCAGGACATCGGGGAATTCTTTAGATTAAAACTCAAAGGTTTTACCATCTTCGGCCAATTCAACATTTTGAAAAATAGTTTGGGCCTCGGTTCTAAATGCTTCCAAATCATTATATCGAGTTGAATAATGCCCTAAAATCAACGTTCCCACATGAGCACGATTTGCGATTTCCGCAGCTTGTATGGCGGTACTATGTTTGGTTGGTAAAGCCAATTTTTTATTTTTTTCCAAAAATGTAGCTTCATGATACAATATGTCCACCTCTTTAATTACAGGTACAATCGCTTCATTATAAGCAGTGTCACTACAAAATGCATAACTTTTGGGCTTTGCACCTGTTTTAGTAACCGTTTCGTTTTTAATTAATTTCCCATCTTTATTTTCAACATCAAAACCTTGCTTGAGCTTTCGGTAATAGGGAACATCAATATTGTTGCTTAGTACGGCATTCATGTCCAGTTTTCGATCTCCTTCCTTTTCCTTAAATAAAAATCCGTTGGTGTATACTCTATGGTCCAAAGGAATGGTATAAACTTCAACCTTATCGTCTTCAAAAATAAGTTCTGATGCGCTTGAGTTCAATTCATGAAAAATAAGCCTGTAATTGGTCCAGGAATCTGCAAGCTTCATTTGAAGGGTAATGACTTCTTTCAAGCCTTTAGGGCAATAGATATGAAGGTCGGCTTCCCTGGTCAATAACCTAAATGTGGAAATCAATCCCACCAACCCGAAATAGTGGTCACCGTGCAAATGTGAAATAAAAACATGTTTGATCCTCGCAAACTTTATTTTATGCCTTCTCAATTGAATTTGGGTCCCTTCTCCACAATCAATTAAGAACATATGATTTTTTATCTCTAAAACTTGAGAGGTGGGATTGGTATTGGTACGTGGAGTGGCGCTATGGCAGCCTAAAACGGTTAACTTCATCCTTTTTGGACGCTATGAATTTAAAATCATCTACAATAAATTTTCTTAAAGGTAAAGACAATACAATTAAAAGCCCAAATCGCGTTCTATTTCTTCCATCTCAATAATATCATAGGCTTCTTGCAACGTTGGGACGACGACAATTTCATCTGGCATTTCATCCAAATTTACTTTATCCGTAACAATAACGAACGAATGTTTTGCTTTGCGATGCTTATTGGAAATCAGAAGAAATTCAACAATATCTTCCAACGGTATTTTATTTAGACTGGTTAGGTTTACAATGAGATTATCATTTTTAAAACGCTCGTACAATACCTCAAGTTTTTTCACCAGCTCTATTACAGATGCTTTTTCTTGGGTAATGATAGTCGTAGTTCCATCAGTATCAAAAATCATAACCTTAGTGTTTAATTTTAGAAGCTAATAAATAAATGACTGCCATCCGTATGGCTACACCATTTTGAACTTGATCCAAAATAATGGCCTGCTTGGAATCGGCGACATCGCTCGTGATTTCCACCCCACGGTTGATTGGCCCAGGGTGCATAATGGTTATTTCCTTGTTCAAGGAATCCAATAAGGCTTTGTTTACACCATATTGTTGTGTGTATTCCCTGGTAGAAGGAAAATAGCTAATTTCCATGCGTTCATTTTGAATTCGCAACATATTTGCCACATCGCACCATTGTAAAGCTTTCCTCAAATTTGTTTCAACTTTTACCCCAAGTTTATCAATATATTTTGGAATAAGCGTTTTAGGGCCACAAACCATAACGTTGGCACCTTGAAGTTGCAATGCGAATATATTTGACAGTGCCACCCTACTATGCAAAATATCGCCTACAATCACTACGTTCTTTCCTTTTACGCTGCCCAGTCGCTCTCTAATTGAATAGGAATCCAAAAGGGCCTGTGTGGGATGCTCATGTGCACCATCTCCTGCATTGATAATACTGGCATTGACATGCTGAGACAAAAACATACTGGCTCCAGCATTTGGATGCCTCATCACCACCATGTCAACTTTCATTGACAGAATATTATTGACCGTGTCAATAAGTGTTTCCCCCTTTTTTACTGAAGATTGTGAAGCAGAAAAATTGATGACATCGGCGGATAGTCGCTTTTCAGCCAATTCAAAAGATAATTTTGTTCTGGTTGAATTCTCAAAAAACAAATTGGCAATGGTAATGTCCCTAAGGGATGGTACTTTTTTAATGGGCCTGTTAATGACCTCCTTAAAGTGATCTGCTGTTTCAAAAATAAGCTGAATATCTTGTGTATTAAGATATTTGATTCCAAGTAAGTGATTCACACTTAATTCGCTCATCGTTTTAAGTATTCAGTCGCAGTCCCGATAGCTCCCGATAATTATCGGGACGGGATTGGTCTGCTGTTATGGTTGATAGTTTAAATTCCAAGTTTTCAATTTTTAAGAGCTGCATCAATGAAATTTTTATTTTTTCATTATTAATTATTAATTAAATACACAGCATCCTCTCCCCCGTTTTCCTTCCATTTAACAATAACTTTTTCTTTGTTTATGGCATCCACCTGTCGACCTCTATAGTTGGGTTGAATTGGCAAATGCCTGCTAAAACGTCGGTCAATTAACGTCAATAATTCAATTTCCTTTGGTCTTCCAAAAGATTGTATGGCTGTTAAAGCAGCACGTATGCTCCTGCCAGTAAACAGTACATCGTCAATAAATACAACATTCTTGTCTTCCACCATAAAATCAATTTCTGTGGTGTTTGCCTCCAAGGGTTTGTCCCCCCGCCTAAAATCATCCCTAAAAAACGTGATATCAAGATAGCCTAATTTTAGATTTTTAATTTTATAGTCCTCCTTCAACATTTGAGCCAACCTGTTTGCCAAATATTTTCCGCGGGGCTGCATGCCAATTAAAACCGTGTTTTCAAATGTATTGTGATTTTCAATAAGTTGGCAAGCCAATCGATGAAGAATGATGTTTACCTCTTTGGAATTAAGTAAAACTTTCTGACCCATATAGAACCCAAACGTATTTGGTTGACAAAGTTACGGTAAAAAAATAAAGTGTACAATGTGATTGATGTTAGATTTGAATAGATTTTATTTTTGGTGGGAACCATAAGCAAAAGGGAAGTCCAATGGACTTCCCTTTTGCTTGACTTTAATTTTTTTTTATTGCTTAATAAACTTTAACATTAGTTTACCGTCCCCGTTATTGAGATTTAAGATATAAATTCCCTTATCCAGTCTAGAAACATCAATAATTGATAATGGTTGGTCACCAGTGTTTTCTAAAACGAGCTGGCCATTAATTGTGAAAATTTTATAATGGTTATAATCATCATTTCCTATAAGTTTTAAAGAATGCTTATCGCTGATGATCTTGATTTGATCAATATTTAAATTTTCAACCGATAATGATGGATCAAAACTACTGACCATAGTTATGGTAGTACTATTAATTAAAGTGGTCAACTCAAGACCAAGTATGCCGGATCTTTTACGAATCCTAAAATAATAAGTATCGTTAGGGGTCACATTTTTTACCTCTTTTTGTAGGTTGCCACCTATTCCTAAAAGCACATAATACGTGTCACATTCTATTTCTTGGAGATTTCCAGGATCTCCATAAGGTTCCAATAAGATTTGATATTCTAAACTGGTCAATAGTGTTAAAAGTGAACTTTTCAATTCTATAGTCATTGTATTGTCTCCAGTGGAAATTTGATGTTTATAGAACACATCTTCCTCTGCAATATCTCCACAAGAGGCAGATTCACCAGAAGCTGTTGCTGTGTTAAAATTTAAAATATTTAATGGGATGTCGATTCCATCTGTAAGTATGGCTTCTCCAATTGTATTACCTTCCTGGGCATTAACCAATAAAATACCAAACAATGCCACTAAAAAAATAAGCGTATTTTTGTTCATGATAGTCTAGATTTAGGGTTAAAAAAAT
>DASWKU010000008.1:0-3275 GCA_036396455.1 Flavobacteriaceae bacterium | reverse complement strand
GTTTTTTTAATGCTTGCGGAAGTGTAACAATCGAGTCCGGTAAGGTTTTATTGCTTTTATCGCTAATGGGTGCCACAATACCTATTCGACTTGCTGGCATACCCGTTAATAGTGATACGCGCGAAGGCGAACAGGTTGGGTTTGCATAAAACCTATCAAGTTGCACACCATTACTAGCTAACCAATCGATAGTAGGGGTGTTGATTTCAGAGCCATTGTAACTGAAGTCGTTCCAACCAGCATCGTCGGCTATTACTACTAAAACATTTACACCTTTTTCTAAAGTACTCGTTTTGTTTTCTAAGTTTTTGCAAGCACTTAGCAAAAGGATTGAACAAAAACAAAAAACATATTTTAAAAGTTTCATTTTATACATATTTTGAATATACCTTTTAATTTGATATTATCTCAAAGGTATTTGTTTAGGTTTTTAATGGCATCCTGTACTATACTGTATCTTTTTAAACCACTTCCACAAAAAAAGCGCTATGGAAAAATACCATAACGCTTTAACAACCTAACTAAACTTAAACAAACTATTATTTTAATATCCTGGATTCTGCCAAGCAGCTTTTTGTGAATCCGATAAGTTGGTTCCATCTTCATTTAACAATCCATCAATGAAAGATTGCGGAATTGGACGAAGTTCATGCTTATTATCAGTAATATTAACAGCTTCTGGGTTAAAAGCTTTTGCTCGTTTTATCAATGTACCTGTACGAGATAATGTTTCCCAACGTTGCCATTCACCTAATAGCTCTCGTGTACGCTCATTAAGAATAAAATTCAAAGCACGCTCATAATCACTTGAAGCACCAATTTGAGAAAGAATGGCTTCATCTTCTGCTGGTAAATTGCTAGGAAATGATGTTAATGTCAAATCTGATGCTGCAGTAGTAACAGGTAAATCTGGGTTAGACAAATAGTAGGTATTCATATTTAAATTTGAATTGATATAATTTGTTGCAGCGGTTCCTGTGTTTAAATCATTATTTTCAAAAGCCTGAGAGCCATCACTATAAAAAGATCTGTTTTCACCGCCTTTCCATTGAGCACGAGCTCTAACAATATTTATATCAGACATGGCATTGCCGTATTGTCCAAGACGGACATAGCATTCTGCTCTTAGCAGATACGTTTCAGCTAAACGTGCCATGGTTACATCACGATGTGCATCCCCCTTTTCAGCAAAACGCGAACCGTCATCTGTTTTATTTATTCCTGCGAAGAAATTACAGATGGGTTGATTCTTAAAGTTAGGTGCAACATACTCTCCGTTTTGATATAAAACAGAAACATTTGGAACATATTGACCTACTTGACTTGTTAAACTTCCTGAAGTTTCGGTTTGGCGATTTTCAATATCCCATTCCGGCAAACGACCTTCAACATCTACCCAATTAGGGTTTTGCACATAGGCTCCAAAATTATACGCATTATAAGTATTATCATCTTTTGTATTCAAAATCATTACAATACCCGGATCTCCTGGTTCTAGACCCAAACTAGCAGTAGGCACATTATTAATTCCATATACTGTTTTAAATGTTTTCCACATACGGGCATCATTAACATGATCGAAAGCTGCATAGGCATATTCAGTAGGTCTTAAGCGTTGAAAATCCATACCTCCAATCCATACACCACGTCTTACCCAACCTCCAGAAAAGCTTGAAAACTGTGGCGTGAAATAATTATAAGTACGGTTTCCAAATCGGCCTCCAGTTACATCATCTGCATTATGTCCTGCAGCCATTAATATTTCATCTAATTCTTCTATTTCACAATCAACTCCTGTCCAATTAGCGTAAAGGTCACTGTAATTATTAGTTAATGGTCCACGAGCATTAATAGCATAAGAACACGCATCTATCGCTTCGAGATAATCAGCTTCTTTATAAGTGCTATTCCAAGAGTCATTACGTTCTGAAGAGCGGAACAACAAAGCTTTTGCTAAAAAATGGGCTGCTGTAGCTTTAGTCCAAGTAATCCCTTTTCCATACGTAAAAATCTCTCCCTCAAAATGATTATAAGCATTTCTAAAATCAGAAATTACTTGTTCCCAACAAGCTTCCTCACTTGCACGTTCAAAATTACGAACAACACCAATAGCAGGTTCTGTTTGAAGCACTACACCTCCGTATTGGGCTGTAAGACGATAATAATTATACCCACGTAAAAAATAAGCATGGGCTAAAGAACGATTACGAATTTCATCATTACTGATTTTATCTGCATTTGCTATAATAGTGTTTGTAGATGCTATACCATAATACAACTGATCCCAAAGTGCGCCAGGGGATGTGGCATTCCTGTTGGCTGCTCCTGTAGCTGGAGTTGCTGCCTGAGGCCCAAAACGATTATCATAGGTATTCCACATTTCATTTGTTAAATCATTAGCATTTGTGAACTCGTCAGTCCCATAAAGCGTCGTGCCGTAAGCCCACTCATAACCAAAGTGCCAACGGATGTTTCCATAAAGAGATATCGCCAAGGCTTCCAATCCTTCAGCTGTTTCAAAATATGCCGTCGAATATTCATTTGTTAACTCCTCATCAAGAAAATCTTTTGCACAGGAATTAATCGATAGTCCTACCAAAATCATAAGACAAATTCCTATTATATTTATTTTTTTCATCTTTGTATATATTTTTTTAATGTTATTCATTTAGTCCAATAATTTATATTAATTAGATTCCTATATCTATACCTACTGTAAAACCACGGTTAAATATGGTTGAATTAACGTCAAAATCGTACCAATCATTTGCTTGATAAATACTCCCTGGGTTAATTGCCTGAACTGAAATTTTTAAATTACTCAAACCATTTTTATCACAAAGCTCTTTAGGGAAATTATATCCTAATGAGATATTACGAATTTTTATAAAGCCCGCCTTTTGAAAACCAAGAAGTCCTGAAAAGTCGTCTTGAGAACCAGATGTTGCTTGACCTAGAATTGGTTTTTGGAATTCCGCATTAGGATTATCTGGTGTCCAGTAATCAACTTCTCGTTGGTTGCTATGAGCTGTCATGGCTTCTCCACCCAAATTCGCCATATATCCAAAACGCGAATAGGTGTTTATCGCTAATTCTAAACCTCTATAACTAAAGGTGTTATTCCATCCCATTGTCCATCTAGGATTACTGTTTCCTAATATAACTCGGTCTTCTCCGGTCATATCATAGTCGCCATTTTGATCCTTTGGACGCACATTTCCCGGAGTAAAATCATATCCATTAGCATTCCATAAGGTCATTTCAGCAAGGTCTTC
>DASWKU010000007.1:0-9978 GCA_036396455.1 Flavobacteriaceae bacterium | reverse complement strand
CCAAGCAGTATATTTTTATTAGTTCCGCTTCGGCTTACCAGAAACCTTTAAGTTATCCCATCATTACGGAGTCTACACCCTTGCACAATACTTTAGCGGTCTATTCAAACAATAAAATCAAATGTGAAGAGCGTTTGATGAAAGCCTATCGAGAGGAGAATTTCCCCATGACCATTGTACGTCCATCTTTGACCTACGATACAGTAATCCCCATTGCAATTGGTGGGTTTAAGGAATACACCACCACCGATAGAATTTTGAAAGGAAAACCAATCATTATCCATGGCGACGGGACTTCCCTTTGGACGGTTACCCATTCCGGTGATTTTGCAAAAGGGTTGGTTGGGTTATTGGGGCTGACCCAAGCCATTGGACATGCGTTTCACATTACATCCGATGAGATTTTGAACTGGAATACCATATATAAAATTTTGGCAGAAAGTTTGGATTGCGAACTGAATGCGGTTCATATTGCTTCCGATTTTATCTGCAAAATTGAACCTTATTATATCGAAAAGCTATTGGCCGATAAAGCTGAAAGCGTTATTTTTGACAATACAAAAATCAAAACCTTTGTGCCTGAATTTAAGGCTACCGTTCCGTTTTCAGTAGGGATTAAAAGAACATTGAAATGGTTGGACGACAACCCTGAAATGAAAATAATCAATCAAGAAACCAATCAAAGAATTGAACATATTTTAAAAGCCTATCAACAAGTATTATGACATTGAAATCCAAACATCGTTGTATTTTAATCACCTTTTTGTTTTTCGGATTAATTGGAACGTTTTATGCCCAAAACAAGACCATAACCTTGTGGCCGAACGGAGCACCCAATGCCATAACCAATAGTGATTATAAAGAAATTGAAGTTATTAAAGAAGGTCAATTGACCAGCACATCAAAGGTTACCGTACCAACATTGTCACTTTTTTTGCCTGATAAGAGTACATCAAATGGGGCCGCCGTGATAATCTGCCCGGGAGGTGGCTATTCACATTTGGCTATTGATAAAGAAGGCTTTAAGGTAGCCAAATGGCTGAATACATTAGGGATAACCGCTTTTATTTTAAAATACCGTTTGCCAAATGATGAGATTATGGAGAATAAAACCATTGGGCCTTTACAGGATGCACAAGAAGCCATGAGAATGGTAAGACGTAATGCCAAGACATGGAACATCAATCCTGAAAAGATTGGAACCATGGGATTTTCGGCCGGTGGCCATTTGGCCTCGACCTTATCCACACATTATTTGGATGAGGTTTATGTTCACGATACCATCAGTGCAAAGCCCAATTTTTCCATTTTGATATATCCGGTAATCTCGATGGAACAAGCCATTACACATGAGGGCTCCAAAACCAATTTGTTGGGAAATGCGCCATCTGAAAGTTTGGCTGAATTCTATTCCAACGAACAACAGATAGACTCCTTGACGCCTCCAGCGTTTCTGGTCCATGCTACCGATGACAAGGCCGTTCCAGTTGAAAACAGTATCCATTATTGTATGGCATTAAAAAACAACAATGTTCCGGCAGAATTGCACATCTATGAAAAGGGAGGACATGGATTTGGTTTGGGAATTAGTGACACTAACCTTTATTGGACGGAATCCTGTGAACATTGGTTGAAGTCCAATAAGTACATGGATTAAAGATTTTGTTATTGAGTTGCGGCCATTTTTCTTATTATTATATTCAAAATCGTTCCGCTATAATTAAATACAGTAAATAATAACAAGGCAAATTAAACGAAAATGTATTATTTACGGTATTAAATAGAAAGTTTATTGGTGAAGATTGACTTCTCTGAGACTCTTTTAGGAAAACAACTTTCAACCTTGACAAACCAGCAAATGAATGGGTTATTATATTGATTCATTAAAATTAAGCTAAAAGCACTGAAACTTTTTAGAAATATAGTATTGTTACTAACTAATAATGGGTTAAACCTTGGCAATAACTTTGATTGATTAAAAGTTCTTTCCAAAATAAGTATTAAAATTTTCTAGGTTAAAATAACCTAATAAAATCAAAAACATAAAACTAATTAGGGTTGGGTTTGCCCTATATATGAGATCAAAATATTTTTCATTTATCAAACAATGTAATCTTTTATAATAAATTTGAATCTCTTTAAAATTAAACAACCGTTTTCATAATTTATTTTTACTTTTTATAAATAGATGGTGAAAATATATAAAAAATCAAAAAAAAATTACGCAACCGATTGCGTAATATAATTATTTGTGTATATTTATAAAGTGAAAACTAATTTGTGATAAAATCTATAGATATCACAATAAATTAACTAACAAAACAAAAATTTTACAATCGTGATTATTCCATTTATTAAAAGCTTTTTGCATTTTGAGAAACATGTTTGAAAACCTTCCCTTTGAACATGTAGCTATTTTATTAAAAAATGGGAAATGTTTCTTTTAATTAATGATAATTAACCAAACTTTTTAAACTAATTAATTATGACTAACAAACTATTTAATGTAAGCAAATTAAAAGGAATTGGGCCATTGATTCTTCTTTTAATCTTTATGTTTACATCGAGCATGAATTCTCAAATTACTGTTTCAGGAGTTGTTTCGGATGTTAATGGCCCTATTCCAGGTGTAAATGTGGTTTTACAGGGTACCAATAGAGGAGTGGTTACTGATTTTGATGGGAATTATTCAATAGATAATGTTCCATCAGATGGAATATTAGTATTCAGCTATATTGGGTATGCAACAGTTCAAGTAGTGGTAAATGGACGTTCACAAATCAATCAAACACTTGTAGTAGATACAAGCACCTTGGATGAGGTTGTGGTTATTGGGTATGGTTCTATGGAACGCTCAAATGTGACGGGTGCAATGTCATCAATAAGTACTGACGAAATCGAAAAGGTGCCATTACCCAATGTCATTGAAGCGTTAAGAGGACAAGTTTCCGGTTTAAGGGTTACCAGAGGCACTGGAGAACCAGGGACGGGAGTGAATTTTACTATTCGTGGGTTAAACTCTCTTGGGGAAGGTTCCGGATCGGTAGGTGATGCCAATCAACCTATTATTGTAGTAGATGGAGTTCCATTACCTGGAGGGAATCTTAACGAAATCAACCCAGATGATATCCAAACCATCAATATTCTTAAAGACGCTGGGGCGGGAGCGATTTATGGATCCAGCGCAGCAAATGGGGTGATTTTAATTACAACAAAAACAGGTAAAATTGGCAAACCAAAAATTACGGTTAATGCTTCATCTGGCATTAATGAAGTCGGCACCAGAGTAAATATTATGAATGGTGATGAATATGTAAAATATCTTTTTGATTCGGGACAGGGAACAACATTAAATGGTGCCTTGCATCCAAATGAATTGGAAAACTATATTGCTGGTAAATCGGTTGACTGGCAAGAAGAACTGCTAAAACAGGGATTTACTTTCAGCACTAACTTTTCGGTTTCTGGAGCATCTGAAAAGTTTTCATTTTATCTTAACACAGATATGTATAAGGAAACCGGGATTGTAACCGCGTCAGATTATAACAGATACTCTGTGAGATTTAATGGGGAGTTTACCCCATCTGATAGATTTAAAATTGGTGCAAAAGTACAATTAACAAAAAGTATTGCGGATGAAACCAGTGTTAGATCCATTACAGATTTTAATGTAAATGGTGGTTTCGCCCCATTTATTCCAATTTTTACCAATACACCACTCGGAGATTTATATGAAGATGATGGTTCGTATGCCAAGTTCATCACAGACGATCAATTTCAAGTGAATCCATTTCACAGATATAATGAATCCATTGTGGACAGAAAAATCACAAGATCTTATATAAATCCATATATTGAGTATCGCATTCTTGATGAACTGACCTATACTCTAAATACGTTTGCCGAAGACAGAAGTCAGTTCTTTGGTAGATTTACATCAAGCGATTACATAGATGGGGATCCAAGTACAGCTCAAATTCAAAAGCAAAGTTCGGTTAATTATTTGGTGGACAATATTTTGCACTACAAAAAAGATTTTGGCAAGCATGGTATTGATGCCACCTTCGTTTATGGTTTCCAAAAGGATGAATGGGAACAATTGAATGCCTTTTCAGATAAATTGGCAACTGATTTACTGGGCTACCATGCTATTGATGATACTGCTACAGATGACCAAAGGTTTAGTTGGGATACTGACGAATCTGGTAAAGTTTACTATGTTGGTAGATTGGGATACAATTATGATAGCAAATATATACTGACCTTAACGGTGCGAAGAGACGGCTCTTCAAAGTTTACAGGAGACAATAAATGGGGAACATTTCCATCAGCTTCTTTTGCATGGAATGCCCACAATGAAGAATTTTTGAAATCTAACGATTTATTCAATGTAATAAAGTTGAGATTAAGTTATGGCGAATTGGGTAATGATAGAATTGGTACTTATCGTTATTTGGCAAATCCAAACGTGGTTCGTTCAACAATCCTTGTGGACCAGGATGGAAACCCAAATACAACAGATGATTTGGTCGAACAAAACATTGTTGGTTACGCAAAGGGTACTCTGGCAAACCCATATCTAAAATGGGAAACCAGTAAACAATTTAATGTAGGTCTTGATTTTGGAATTCTGAACAATAGAATTAGTGGTTCTATAGATTTTTATAAGACAAAAACAACCGATTTGTTGTTGCCTGAAATTATACCTATTATCAATGGTTACGAAAGCTATATCAATAATGTTGGGGAAACCGAAAATGAGGGAGCTGAAGTAACACTTAAAGGAAATATTATAAATACTGAAGATTTTAGCTGGGATGCAACTATTAACTGGGCAACAGATAAGAATAAGATTGTTCGCTTGAGTAGGGGAAGTGTCGATGAAAATGGCAATCCAATTTCTGACCCAGCCAACGGTTGGTTTATTGGTCAAAGTATAGGTGTAATATACAACTACAAGTATTTGGGGGTTTGGCAAGAAGATGAAGCTGCTGATGCTGCTGTATATAATCAAGTTCCTGGAGACGCAAAATTTTTAGATGTCAATAACGATGGCAATATTACCCCAGGAGAAGACCGAATATTTTTGGGAAATACAACGCCAGATTGGTATGGCGGTATCAATAATACATTTAGATATAAAGGGTTTGAGTTGTCTGTCTTGCTTGAAGCAGTTCAGGGCATAAAAAGGGTAAATAATTTTATTGGAACCTACACTGGTAGAGGTAATCAAGTGGCAATTGATTATTGGACCACAGAAAATCCTAGTACCAGCTATCCTAGAGTTGGAGGTTCCGGTAATTATGATGGTGCTAGAGGTGATGCAGTAAAAACACAGGATGCGTCTTTTCTTGCTTTAAGGAATGTTTCGTTGTCCTATAATTTACCAAGTGATGTTCTCAAAAACACATTCGTACAGGGAATTTCATTATATGTAAGAGGGAACAACCTAAAATATTGGACCGACTTTGAGAATTCATATTCACCGGAAACGGGTATTGGATCCTATCCTATCGTTAAAACCTGGACCTTAGGGGCATCAATAACATTTTAAAAAAAATTACAATTATGAAAAAATCAAATTTTTATTGGTCAATTATTTTTGGACTTCTTGTCATTACAAGTTGTGAGAAAGAAATTATTGATCTTACAGAAAGAGATAGACTTCCTACTGATATAGCCGTAGCAAGTCTTGAAGGTTTAGAAACATCCATGCTGTCAGTTTATGAGCGGGCGCGATCTTTACATGAAAACAACGAGATTTCACTTTGGCAACAATGTGGAACCGATATTGTTACATCAGGAACTAACATGGTAGATAATCAGCCTGGAGGAATGCCTGGAATGATGCAATATGGAAATGGTTTTGATGCTTCTAGTCCACAGTTAGAAGATATCTTTAACGGATTATACTTGTCATTGGATAGATGTAATGTGGTCATAGCCTACGGCGGAAATTTTGAACCAGGTAATGCCAGTGAGGAGACCAGAAAAAATAAAATAATAGGCGAAGCCTATGCTTTGCGAGCTTATGTTTATTTAGAGTTGGCTGAAAGATGGGATAATGCGGTAATTACGGAACTGGCCGAAACAGTTGATGATATTAAATTTACGGCGGATTTATCAACGCGAGATGAGTTAATGCAACAAGTTGTTGATGACGCTTCCGCAGCGATTCTGTTACTAAAATCTAGAATTGAAAATGGAGATGTTGGAGTACCTTCTAAAGATATGGCTTATTTATTATTGGCAAAAGCACAGATGTGGTTGGGGAACTGGGCGGAAGCCGCAACAACTGCAGAGGGTGTAATTTCCCAAGGAGCACAACTTCAACCTTTGGATGGTATTTTTGGACTTCAAGGAGGTAAAACAGGTGAAGAAAACAATCAAGAATTGATCTTCTCTTGGATATTTAATCCAGCCGACCAAAACAGGCCTCAACGTACCGTACAAATGTATGTTCCGTTGTATGATAGGGTTCCCGGAATTAAAAGAACTCTGGAACAAGGAGGAAGGCCATGGTCCAGATTGTCCCCTTCTCCTTATTATTGGACCCTATTTGAAGCAGGAGATGGCCGTTTGCAGGCTTGGCATAAATTGTCTTGGACCGTGGATGACCCTGACAATATTGATCCTTCATTTGGCGATATAAATGAAGGGGATGAGTTAACATCTAATTCACCTTATTTTCTTAATTGGGCCTCTAATGATAATGCCGCACGCTATTTAGAACCTACAACAACTAAAAATTGGGAAGATGGCACCTATGGCAGATTGGAATCAGAAGCTCAAGGGTTTAGAAATGTAATAGTTTATAGATTGGCCGAAGCATACATAATTGGTGCAGAAGCGTATATGAGAAATGGAAATATGTCTAGAGCTCTTGAGTTGATCAATACAATTCGTGAAAGGGCCTTTGGAGATTCATCTCACAATTTTACCAATTTGGATATGGAAACTATTATTGAAGAACATGCCCGTGAATTAGGACATGAAGGACAGCGTTGGGCATTTATGAAACGTTTGGGTCTATTAGTTGAAAGAGTAAGAATGTATAATCCAAGTGCATCACCTAATATTCAAGATAAAAATGTAAGGTGGCCAATTCCCCAAAATTTTGTTGATCAACTTGGAATAGAGCAAAATCCTGGTTATTAAAAATAAAAATTATGAAAAAAAGTGTCAAAAAAATACTCCATTTATTTACAATTGTGGCTTTAGTTATTTCAACTATTGGTTGTAATGATGATGATCCCTTCGCTGAAGTAAACGTTAGTGGAAGTGATGTAATGTCGGGTTATCCTTTAGATCAAGTAACGCTTCAAGGGTCTAATTTTGAATTAGTTCAGTTTGTGTTCGTAGGAAAACTTCAGGTAGAATTTCAACTGGGTGATGGAATACTCACTTTTGTAATACCCCAAAATGCGGTAATTGGGACAACAACTATAACATTGGCTATGGTTGACAATTATAGGGTAACATATCCTTTTGAGGTCCTGTTGACCCCAGTTCCAATTATTCAGGCGTTTGATAAAGCATATGCTGCCGCTGGAGAAAGCGTTACAATTACCGGTACAAGCTTTAATGCAGAATATAATCCTGTTGTTACGTTTGATGGAATGGAAGCATCCATTACGTCCAATACGCCTACCCAACTTGTTGTAACTGTTCCAGCAGGTGTTTCAGATATTGATTATCTTGAGGTTGAAGTTTCAAACAATTTTGGTTCAGGTGCTGCCACTACTGCATTCGTTGCCCGTCAAAATCTGTTGGTCAATAGTCAATTAAGTCAAGGCTCTGGAAATGATTTTACAGGTTGGGAAAAATTAAATGGAGGAGATACCATGACAGAATTGACAGGAAATGCAGCTTATGGAGGAGGCAGGTCAATGCGTATTGCACCCGCTGGTGGTAATCCTTGGGACAGACAATTAGCCAGTACACCTACACCTCTCAATTTTGGAGAGGAATATACCATTATCCTGTTTGCGAAAGCAGAAGCAGCAGGAGCGCAAATGAGAGTATCTGTTTCACAATATAATGGAAGTGGTGCAGATTATTTCTATGGCGAGACTAAAGAGATTTCTAATACTGCATGGCTACCTTATACTTGGACGTTTACAGTAACCAACGATTTACCAACCCATAAGGTTGTATTGGATATGGGCATGGGCAGTGTACCATTTGGTATCGATCATATTGCATTGGTACCCGGCTCATTTTCAGCAGGTGTAGGGCCTCCTGAACTATTGGCAAATGGTAGTTTTGAAGACGGATTGACAGGATGGGCTACGCTTAACGGTTCTCATAGCGTTTCAACCACTGAGTCTTATTGTGGAAGCCAATCCATGACGGCTACAGGAGCTGCCAGCAACCCTTGGAACACCCAGCTTGCCTCTGATCCTATGGATATGGTAGCAGGAACAGATTATGAAATCAGTTTCTGGGCAAAAGCAGCAGGGCCAGGAGGAATTTTTAGGATCTCTATGTCTCAATATGATGGAAATGGTTCAGACTTCTTCTATTCGCCTGATTTAGACATTCCAGAAGACTGGACGTATTTCTCATTCGTTGTGACTGCAGCTAATGTTCCTTCAGGTGAATATAAATTACTGTTTGATATGGGAGCCACAAGTCAGACCTTCTTTTTGGATGCTGTAAGTGTGAAGGAATACGAATTTACTGGAAGCTTAGTGGCAAATGGTGGTTTTGAAGATGGTTTGACTAATTGGACTACACTTAATGGAGCTCATGCCATTTCTACCACAGAGTTCCATTCTGGATCGGCATCCATGACCGCAACGGGTGCAGCTAGTAATCCATGGAACACTCAATTAGCTTCCGATCCTATGGATATGGTTGCTGGAACTGATTATAAAATCAGTTTTTGGGCAAAAGCTGCTGGACCTGATGGAATATTTAGGATTTCAATGTCGCAATATGACGGTAATGGATCGGATTTCTTCTATTCTTCAGATTTGGATATCCCAGAAGACTGGACATATTTCACATTTGTTGTAACCGCAGCCAATGTTCCTTCGGGTGAATATAAATTGTTATTTGATATGGGTGCCACTGGACAGACATTCTTTGTGGATGACGTAGAAGTTACTGAATACGATGCATGTGAATAAACTTTGTATGATTATATATTTGAGCTAGTTAATTTGAGTTAGTATAAAAACCGTCTTATTTTTTCAGGACGGTTTTTATGTTTATCCGTAAATTTCAGATATTTAAGTAATAATGAAAAAATAGTGCTACTACTGCTTTTATTACCTTTAGTGTGCAGCAATTCAAAAGACAAGAATTTTTTTGATGTAAAGCCATTTGTAAAATTGCATAGGGGGAAACGTGCTACTTAATAGCGAACAATGCCGGACCTTAACCATTTTTAATGAAATATAATAATGACATATTTTATCTAAAACTAATATCCTTATTGGTTGTTTTGATTGGCTTATCTGTTTCGGCTTATAGTCAAATCAAATTGCCCGAACTCATTAGTGATGGATTGGTTTTACAACGAAACCAGGAAATTAAAATTTGGGGTTGGGCATCTTCAGGAGAGTCTGTAACGCTCAATTTTAAGCATAAAAACTATAAAACCAAAGCCGATTCAAACGGTAATTGGGAATTTCGTTTACCACCTCAAAAAGAAGGAGGCCCTCATAAAATGATTTTTAATGGAAAAAACAAAATTGAGGTTGACAATATTTTGTTTGGAGATGTATGGTTTTGCTCTGGTCAATCAAACATGGTTTTACCCATGGAAAGAGTTAAGGAACGGTATCCCGATGAAATTGCTAATGCCAATTACCCGGAAATCAGAAATTTTTTCATTCCCACAAAAGCAAATTTGAAAGGTCCCCTAGAAGATTTACCTCATGGTGAATGGAAATCTGCTATAAAAGATGATATTATGGGGTTTGGAGCGGTGTCTTACTTTTTTGCAAAAGAACTTTACGAAAAATATCA
>DASWKU010000006.1:0-7909 GCA_036396455.1 Flavobacteriaceae bacterium | reverse complement strand
ATTGAGCGATGCCAAAAAAGAGGAATCCATTAAAGCTGGTGAAGCCATGCGGTTGTTGCTTGAAAAAGATATTAAACCATCTGATATCATTACCCGAAAATCTCTTGAAAATGCCATACGATTGGTCACCATTCTTGGAGGTTCCACTAATGCGGTATTGCATTTTCTAGCCATTGCAAGAGCAGCACAAATAGATTTTACGCTTCAAGACTTTCAAAAAATAAGTGACAACACACCGTTTTTGGCCGATTTAAAACCAAGCGGAAAATATTTGATGGAAGATGTCCATGCCGTCGGAGGCATTCCGGCAGTTTTAAAGTATCTTCTTAAAAAAGGACTGCTTCATGGTGATTGTTTAACGGTTACCGGAAAAACTTTGGCGGAAAACTTATTGGATGTAGCCGATTTAACAGAAGGTCAAGATGTCATTAAACCTATTGAAAAACCCATTAAAATTTCAGGCCATTTGCGCATGCTTTACGGCAATTTGGCTACAGAAGGCAGTGTGGCAAAAATCACGGGTAAGGAAGGATTGCGTTTCGTGGGCAAAGCCAAAGTGTTCAATAGTGAGTATGAGGCAAATGATGGGATTAGGGATGGCAAAGTTGAAAAAGGTGATGTCGTGGTCATTCGTTATGAAGGCCCAAAAGGAGGTCCCGGAATGCCGGAAATGTTGAAACCAACTGCTGCCATTATGGGTGCAGGATTGGGAAAAGAGGTGGCGTTGATTACCGATGGACGTTTTTCAGGAGGTACCCATGGTTTTGTGGTGGGCCATATTACACCTGAGGCTCAGGAAGGCGGAAATATTGCCTTGGTTGAAAATGGGGATTTAATTACCATTGATGCGGAAACAAATGCGATTTGTTTAGAGGTATCAGAAGAAATATTACAGAAACGAAGAAAAAAATGGTCAGCTCCAAAGTTGAAATTTGACCGTGGAGTCTTATATAAATATGCAAGAACAGTGTCGTCGGCATCCAAAGGATGTGTTACGGATGAATTTTAATAAATTCCTGCATAGGCAGGAATCTTACAGTAAAGAAAGATTATTAAATTTTAGGTAAGAATAAACTCGATTACGAATATAAATAAAGCTTTCCCTTCCTGCCCATCCAGCAGGCGGGTAGGAAAGAAGTCCAAAGGACAGATATGGATTATGAAAGAAACACAAACTATAGAAGTGAAAAATAAAGCAACTGAAACTACCCAACGTATTTCCGGTAGTGAAGCGATCATAAAATGTTTAATAGCCGAAGGTGTGGATATTCTTTACGGATATCCCGGTGGTGCAATCATGCCAGTTTATGATGAGCTCTATAAATATCAAGGTAAAATACATCATGTTTTAACACGGCATGAACAGTGTGCAGCCCATGCCGCTCAAGGTTATGCCAGAATTTCGGGAAAAGTAGGCGTGGCAATGGCAACTTCCGGGCCTGGAGCCACTAACCTCATTACCGGAATTGCCGATGCAGAAATTGATTCTACACCAATAGTGTGTATTACGGGTCAAGTGCCTTCACATTTGTTGGGAAGTGATGCATTTCAGGAAACCGATATTATAGGCATCTCCACACCAGTAACGAAATGGAACCACCAAATTACGAAAGCTGATGAAATTCCTTCAGTAATGGCAAAAGCTTTTTATATTGCAAAAAGTGGGCGTCCAGGGCCGGTTTTAATTGATATTACAAAGGATGCCCAGTTTGAGGAATTCGATTTTAAATATGAAAAATGTACAGCGGTCAGAAGCTATAAACCGGTTCCCAAAACCGATAGCCAAGTCGTTTCACAAGCTGCTAAACTCATCAATGCTGCTAAAAAACCTATGATTGTTTGGGGTCAGGGCATCATTCTTGGTGGAGCGGAACAGGAATTAAAACAAGTTATTGAAAAAGCAGGGATACCTTCAGCTTGGACTATTTTGGGGGCTTCGGCCATGCCAACTTCACATCCTTTAAATATAGGTATGGTGGGCATGCATGGTAATTATGCACCTAATATGTTGACCAACGAGTGTGATGTGCTTATTGCCATTGGTATGCGTTTTGACGATCGTGTAACCGGTAAATTGGATACTTACGCCAAACAGGCCAAGATCATTCACTTTGAAATCGATCCGGCAGAGGTCAATAAAAATGTAAAAGTGGATATTGCCGTTTTAGGTGATGCGAAGGAAAGTTTGATACAATTGTTACCACTTCTTGAGGAAAAAACCTATCCAGAATGGCTTCAAAAATTCAAGGATTTATATGCCATTGAATTTGAAAAAGTGATCAAGGGCGACCTTCATCCAACCAAGGATGGATTGACCATGGGTGAAGTGTTAAAGGAAATCAATGTACAATCCAAAGGAAACGCGGCCATCGTCAGTGATGTTGGTCAGCATCAAATGATTGCCTGCAGATATGCCGAATTCAATACCACCAGAAGTAATATAACATCCGGGGGATTGGGTACTATGGGATTTGCCCTTCCAGCAGCTATCGGAGCAAAAATGGCGGCTCCCGACCGAGATGTTGTGGCCATTATTGGCGATGGAGGTTACCAAATGACCATTCAGGAATTGGGCACTGTTTTTCAGCAAAGAATCGCCTTAAAAATTGTGGTGCTTAACAATGAGTTTTTAGGCATGGTGCGTCAATGGCAACAGTTGTTTTTTGATAAACGCTATGCTTCAACCGAAATGACCAACCCAGATTTTGTGGCCATCGCAAAAGGCTATTATATCAACGCCCAAAAAGTAACAAAACGGGAACAATTAAAGACTGCTGTTCGGGAAATGATGACAACCGATGGACCCTATTTCTTGGAGGTTTGTGTAGAAAAAGAAGACAATGTGTTCCCCATGATCCCATCAGGAGCATCGGTTTCAGATATAAGATTAAGTTAATTATGGAAAAGCATTTATTTACAGTATCCGTTTATACCGAAAACAACATTGGATTGCTCAATCGTATTTCGGCAATTTTTCAGCGTCGACATATTAATATCGAAAGTCTAAACACTTCGGCTTCGGAAATTGAAGGGGTATCCCGTTTTACGATTGTTGTGTTTATGACCGAAGATCAGATCAAAAAAATTATTGGTCAGATCGATAAACAAATTGAAGTCATCAAAGCCTTTTATCATCGCGACGAAGATACGATTTACCAGGAATCTGCTTTGTTCAAAATTAAATCCGATTTACTCTTTGAAGAACGTCAAATTCAGAACATCATAAAAGAGAGCAACTCACGGATTGTAACCGTAAACCGAAACTTTTTTGTGCTTGAAAAATCGGGTAGAAGAGAAGAAATTGAACTGTTATATAGAGAACTGAGCGTTTATGGCATCATGCAATTTACGCGTTCCGGTCGTATTTCGGTATCCAAAGAAGAAATGAAAATATCTAAAATGCTTGAAGCATTTAATCACTAAAAATTTAAAAAATGGCAAATTATTTTAACACACTATCATTAAGACAACAATTGGAACAACTGGGAAAATGCAGGTTCATGGAAGCTTCAGAATTTGAAGATGGCGTGAATGCATTATTGGGAAAGAAAATAGTAATCATTGGTTGCGGCGCACAAGGTTTGAATCAAGGTTTGAACATGCGCGATTCTGGAATGGACATCTCGTATGCCTTACGTGAAGTCGCCATTAAGGAACAACGTGCTTCCTATAAAAATGCAACTGGCAATGGTTTTCATGTCGGTACCTATGAGGAATTGATTCCAACTGCCGATTTGGTGTTGAATTTAACACCCGACAAACAACATACCGACGTTGTAAAAGCGGTAATGCCTCTCATGAAAAAAGGAGCAACCTTAAGCTATTCGCACGGTTTTAATATTGTTGAGGAAGGAACGCAAATCCGTAAAGATATTACTGTAATCATGGTGGCGCCAAAATGTCCGGGAACCGAAGTTCGTGAGGAATACAAAAGAGGTTTTGGAGTGCCTACACTAATTGCAGTGCATCCTGAAAACGATCCAGAAAACAAAGGTTGGGCGCAAGCAAAAGCTTATGCAGTCGCTACGGGTGGCCACAGAGCAGGTGTTTTGGAATCGTCTTTTATAGCTGAAGTAAAAAGTGATTTAATGGGCGAGCAAACCATTTTATGTGGTGTGTTGCAAACAGGATCTATTTTGGCTTTCAACAGAATGGTGGAACAAGGTGTTGATGCCAATTATGCTGCAAAATTGATCCAATTGGGTTGGGAAACCATTACCGAAGCATTGAAACACGGCGGTATTACCAATATGATGGACCGTTTATCCAATCCTGCGAAAATTAAGGCGTTTGAAATGGCCGAAGAATTAAAAGATATTATGCGCCCACTATTTGGAAAACACATGGACGACATTATTTCTGGCCATTTTTCCAAAACCATGATGGAAGATTGGGCAAATGATGATGTTAATCTTTTGAAATGGAGAGCCGCAACTGGCGAAACTGCCTTTGAAAAAACACCTTTGACCTCCAATTCCATTACTGAACAAGAGTATTTTGATCATGGGATATTGATGGTAGCTTTTGTGAAATCGGGAGTTGAATTGGCTTTCGAAACCATGGTGAGCGCAGGAATCATTGAAGACTCCGCATATTATGAGTCGCTTCACGAACTGCCGTTGATTGCCAATACCATTGCAAGAAAGAAATTATATGAAATGAACCGTGTGATTTCTGATACTGCTGAATATGGTTGCTACTTATTTGACCATGCTTGTAAACCTTTGCTAAAAGATTTTATGAAAACGGTGGATGCAACTGTTATTGGTAAATCCTTTTCAAAGTCAAATGGTGTTGATAATTTAGAGCTCATAGCCGTAAATAATGCCATTAGAAATCATCCAATTGAAGCTGTTGGTAAACGATTGAGAGCAGCAATGACAGCCATGAAAACCATAAAAACTGAAGTGTCGGTCAACGATTCTGTTTTAGCATAAAGCTTGGTGACCATCACAATATGTCAATATTAAGTTTTCACAGCACATAGGTGATTTGCGAAAATTTGATATTCGGTATGGACCTGACAGGTTTTAACCTCGAAACTTCGGGGCTGTCAGGTCTTGACCATAAAAAAGTATTGTTGCCAAAAGTAAAAGGATACTCAATAAAAAATATAATAGCATGGAAATTCCTGAGCAATATCAAGTCAAAACATTAACCCATCAAAACACCTATTTGGTTTCTGGGGAATTAAAACCTTGGAAAGGGCAAACTTCTGAAGTGTATTCAACAATTTCTTCCACCAAAGAGTATAAGCCAACACTGTTGGGAACCATTCCCACTTTGGGTGAAAAGGAGGCTTTGGAAGCTTTGGAATCGGCATGTTTGGCCTATAACAAAGGACAAGGGTTGTGGCCTACAATGAAAGTGATTGACCGCATTGCGTGTATGGAGAAATTTGTAAAGCAAATGAAAACCAAACGGGATGAGGTTGTAAAGCTGTTGATGTGGGAAATTGGCAAAAATCTACAAGATTCCGAAAAGGAATTTGATAGGACCGTAGATTATATTTACGATACCATTGAAGCCTACAAACAATTGGACAGACGTTCGGCAAAGTTTGAAAAAAATGAGGGGGTTTATGCACATATCAGGAGAGGACCTTTAGGTGTTGTACTCTGTTTGGGACCTTATAACTATCCACTTAATGAAACGTTTACATTGCTTATTCCCGCTTTAATGATGGGGAATGCGGTAATTTTTAAACCCGCAAAGTTTGGCGTACTATTATTGTGCCCATTATTGGAAGCCTTCCAAAGTAGCTTTCCAAAGGGTGTGGTCAATATCATTTTTGGACGGGGAAGAAGTGTAGCCACACCAATCATGCAATCGGGTAGAATAGATGTGTTGGCATTAATTGGCAATAGTAAATCTGCCAATGCGTTGCAGAATGAACATCCTAAAAGTAGCAGATTGCGTTTGGTTCTTGGACTTGAAGCAAAAAATCCAGCCATTGTTTTGAAGGATGCCGATTTGGATTTAGCGATTGAAGAATGCATTTCTGGCACATTGTCATTCAATGGCCAGCGTTGTACCGCATTAAAAGTATTGTACGTTCATAAAGATATTGTTGAAGAATTCAATAAACGGTTTTCAGCTAAAGTTGATGGATTGAAATTTGCAAATCCTTGGGAATCTGGTGCAAAATTAACACCATTGCCCGAACCTGATAAACCAAAATATATTCAGGAATTGATTGACGACGCCATTGAAAAAGGGGCCAAGGTCATCAATAAAAAGGGGGGAGAAACTTCTGAAAATTTTATTTTTCCTGCCGTCTTATATCCTGTAAACAAAACCATGAGGGTGTTTCAGGAAGAACAATTTGGACCCGTAATACCTGTAGTGCCTTTTAGTGATATCAATGAACCCTTGAACGATATGGCGGACTCCAATTATGGCCAGCAGGTGAGTTTATTTGGTAAGGACATCAAAACCTTGGCGCCACTGATTGACACTTTGGTCAACTTGGTTTGCAGGGTAAACTTAAATAGCTCCTGCCAACGTGGACCGGACGTGTATCCTTTTACAGGAAGAAAGGATTCTGCAGTTGCAACCTTAAGTGTTTATGATGCGTTGCGCTCGTTTTCCATTAGGACCTTTGTCGCATCAAAAGACAACGCTTATAATAATGCAATACTTAACAATTTACTGGATGCTAAAGTATCGAATTTTGTGAGTACGGATTATATTCTTTAATTATTTTATGAATCATTACTTTTTATTAAATTAGTAAAAATTAAAAACACTAAATATGAAAACGATTAAATATGCATTAGCTTCAGTTCTGGCATTTGCCGTATTGGTGAATTGTGGAGGCGAAAAGAAAAAGGAGGAAGAACCTTCAAATCCATTAAAGATTAAAGCTGCCGAAACCACTAAAGCCGATGAGAATGTGGCCAATATTGTCATTACCGGAAATGATTTAATGCAATTCAACCTCAAGGAGTTTAAGGTCAAAGCAGGACAAAAAGTAAAATTGACCTTGAGACATATTGGAACCTTGGACAAAAATGTTATGGGCCACAATGTTGTGATATTGAAACCGGGTGTGGATACGGCAGAATTTGCGGCACTGGCTTCTACCGAAAAAGACAATGATTATATTCCAAAAGACACCCAAGATGTAATCGTGCATACTAAATTAGTTGGTGGCGGAGAAACCACCAGTATCGAATTTGATGCCCCGGCAGCTGGAACCTATGACTTTATTTGCAGTTTCCCGGCGCACTTTGCCATGATGAATGGGAAGTTTATTGTGGAGTGAAATTTTTTATGGGATAAAAGTCTACTCGATTGTCCACTGGCATTTTTCATTCCTTTAATTCATAATTTGTGCTTCTTCCTCCTGCAGTTTCTTTTTGCAGAATATTTTTGTCTATCAAATCATTTATATCTCTTATCGCAGTATCTTTTGAGCATTTTGCAATCTTTGCCCATTTTGATGATGTCAGTTTTCCATCAAATCCATCAAATAATTTATTCAAAAGTTTCTTCTGTCTTTCATTTATCAATGTTTTAGAATGTTTAGTCCAGAAGTCTGCTTTTAATAAAACTTTAAGTAATGTAGAATCAGTCGATTTTAAAGAATTAATTAGGCAGTTTAAAAACCACTTAATCCATTCAGTTATATCAAGGTTCCCTTTTTGTGTCTTTTCCAGCATTTCATAATATTGCTTTCTTTCAATTCGAATTTGTGCAGACATGCTATAAAAACGTTGATTGCTTTTGTCCGATTGTGCCAATAACATATCTGTCAACGCTCTGGTTATCCTGCCATTTCCATCTTCAAATGGATGGATGGTAACGAACCATAAGTGGGCTTTTGCTGCTTTTATTACTAAATCAATTTCTAAATTATTATTAAACCAATCTAAAAACTGATTCATCTCTTTTTCAACTAATATTG
>DASWKU010000005.1:0-4352 GCA_036396455.1 Flavobacteriaceae bacterium | reverse complement strand
TTGAAGATGCCCAAAAAATTAAGGAGAAAATCGATATTCTAGAAAATTATCAAGCCAAATCCACGATTGTCAATCCAAAAATCAGCAATGTGGATGTGTTTTCCATTGTGAGCGATGAAAGTTACGGCTATGTCAACTTTTTGCAATTGTCCTATGGTTCCATTATTCGTTCCCACACTCTGGAAATCAAAAAGAAGCTTGATGAAACCGACCAAGAACTTTTGGAACTGGCAATAACCGAAATCAGGCAACGTTTTCATTCCAGATCAAAAGAAATCTATGTGCCATTTCAAGTGGAATTAGGCGAAGACCTTAAAGTGACCGTACCACAGTTGGGAGATAAAAAACGTATTTTAGAACTGTCCGAACGCAATGCCAAATATTACCGAATGGAGCGCTTTAAGCAAGTCAAGATTACCGATCCTGACAGGCATGTCAATAGGATCATGGCACAGATGAAAACGGATTTACGGTTGCAAGTGGAGCCTCGCCATATTGAATGTTTTGACAATTCAAATATTCAAGGCACGAATCCTGTTGCGGCATGCGTGGTGTTTAAAAATGGGAAACCAAGTAAAAAAGACTATCGACATTTTAATATCAAGACCGTTGAGGGACCTGATGACTTTGCTTCAATGGAAGAAGTGGTTTATAGACGTTACAAACGGCTGTTGGATGAAGATGAAGCTTTGCCACAACTCATTATTATCGATGGAGGAAAGGGGCAGTTGTCTTCAGCGTTAAAAAGTATAGTGGCTTTAAACTTGAGAGGTAAAATTGCCATTATTGGGATTGCAAAACGTTTGGAAGAATTATTCTATCCGGATGATCCATTTCCCTTATATTTAGATAAAAAAAGTGAAACGTTAAAAGTGATCCAACAATTACGTAACGAAGCGCATCGATTTGGGATTGAACACCATAGAAACAGACGAAGTAAAGATGCACTGACCACTGAATTGGAAACCATTTCTGGAATTGGTGAACAAACAATGGTAGCATTAATGAAACAATTTAAATCAGTAAAACGGATCTCAGAAGCCAAATTTGAAGATTTGCAAGCGGTTGTTGGAACTTCCAAAGCCAATAAAATCTTTGATTTTTATCATACAAAATGAAACAAATAACCATCATAGTGCTCTTTTTTTTATGCGTTGGTCTAAAAACCAATGCCCAGGAAGACACACCAAAAGATAGTCTGAAAATAGGATTGGTGTTGAGCGGTGGAGGGGCAAAAGGGTTTGCACATATAGGGGTCTTAAAAGTTATTGACGGATTGGGGCTAAAAGTAGATTATGTGGCGGGTACAAGTATGGGAGCCATAATTGGTGCACTTTATGCTTCGGGCTATTCAGGCAATCAACTGGACTCTATATTTAAAGATTTGAATTTTGAAGACGTTATAAGTGATAATCTGCCCAGAGATGCCAAAACATTTTATGAACGGGACAATTCAGAAAAATATGCGGTTACCTTACCGTTTGATAAGTTCAAAATAAAATTGCCTTCAGCCATTTCTGGAGGGCAAAACGTATATAATCTCCTTACAAAGCTTACATTGCATGTCAGTGAAATCCATGATTTTAAAAAATTGCCGATTCCTTTTTTCTGCATCGCCACCGATATTGAAACTGGGGAAAAAATAATTTTGGATAAGGGAAATCTTGCCCAAGCCATAACAGCCAGTGGTGCATTTCCTTCTTTATTTCGCCCCGTCATTATTGATGGTCGTGTTTTGATTGATGGAGGCGTTACCGATAATTACCCCATTGATGAGCTAAAGGCCAAGGGTGTTGATAAAATCATCGGCGTTGATGTTCAGGACAGCTTGGTAAAACGTGAAGAACTTACTTCGGCACCAGAGATTTTACTTCAGATCAATAATTATAGGACGATTAATGATATGAAGAAAAAAGCCAAAAAAACAGATGTGTACATTAAACCCAACATTAAAGAGTTTTCGGTGATATCCTTCAGTGCAGGAAGGAAAATTGTTGAAAGCGGTGAAAAAGCGGCACTTTTAAAAATTAATGAACTTAAACTACTTGCGGCTTTAAAAAAGAATACAAAAAAAGCCAAATTAAAAATACGGCCTCAAGATAGCATTAGGATCAATGATATTATAATCCATGGAAACAAACGGTATACCAGAGCTTATATTTTGGGAAAACTTAAACTTAAAGCCGGATCCAAAGTAAGCTATGATAAGTTTAGTAAAGGAGTCAATAATCTTGTGGGCACCAATAATTTTGTGTCATTTCAATACGAGTTTCAGAAATCTGAAGCTCCGGACGGATATGATTTAGTGGCAACTCTTAAGGAAAATGAAGTCACCACATTTTTGAAATTGGGACTTCATTATGATGACCTCTACAAAAGTGCTGGTTTGGTGAATTTTACAAAAAAAAGGGCCTTGGCAGATAATGACTTGGCATCGTTTGATATTATTTTGGGGGATAACGTAAGGTATAACTTTGAGTATTTTATTGATAAAGGGTTTTATTGGAGTATTGGTGTAAAATCCAGATTTAACCAATTCAACAAAAATGTAAATGCCAGTTTGCTTTTGGAAGAAGGAAACCAAGCCCTTCCAAGCTTGAACAAAATTGATGTCGAATTGCAGGATCAAACCAATCAGGTGTATTTACAGACCCAGTTCAGAAAAGATTTTGTCCTGAGCTTGGGAGCAGAGCACAAGCGATTGAAAATACAGTCGGAAACCATTGCCGATGAAACCCAAAACGAGGAGGTCTTATTTGAAAACACAGATTATTTAAGTGTTTTTGGAAGTTTAAAGCTCGATACTTACAATAATAAATTCTTTCCAAAACGCGGGCTGTATTTTAATGGAGATTTTCATTTGTATCTTCATGCTTCACAATTTAATAAGGAGTTTTCACAATTTTCGATAGCCAAGGCCGATCTTGGTTATGCCTTTAGACTTTCAGATAAATTTGCCGTAAACCTTCAATCCCAAGGCGGATTTAAAATTGGGGATAATTCCACCAGTTCATTAAATTTTGCTTTGGGGGGATATGGCAACAATTTTATCAACAATTTTGTGTCATTTTTTGGATATGATTATCTGTCCTTAACAGGGAACAGTTTTGTGAAAGGAACCGTTGTTTTGAACTATGAGATCTTCAAAAAAAACTATTTGTCCTTTGTCGCCAATTATGCCAATATTGAAGATGGCATTTTTAAATCAGGGGAGTGGATTACAGCACCGGATTTTAGCGGATATGCCCTTGGGTGCGCTGTTGAAACCTTTTTTGGCCCTTTGCAGGCCCATTATTCTTGGTCACCTGAAGTCGATAAAGGGTATTGGTTTTTTAATGTGGGGTTTTGGTTTTAGAGATTATAAAATTTAACGATATTTGTACCATTATGAACCTTTTCTGGAACGACTTACTACTCCACCTTCAATTTCTTATCAAGAGAAACCCTGAATAAGCAGGCTTATTCGTATCTTTATATGTAATAATCAAAGTTTTAACATATTTGATTATTGAGCGTAGTCGAAATAAACTTTTAACTTTAAAACCATGCCATTTTATCATACATTGGGGAAGATTCCCCACAAACGACATACCCAATTCCGTAAGCCGGATGGTACCCTATACGCCGAACAATTGTTTGGGACCATTGGTTTTGATGGGATGTACACCAACAGTTACCACGAACAGCGACCAACACAGGTAAAACAAATAAAAAAACAATATAGTGTTGCACCAAAAATTGCCAAGGCCAATAACTTAAAGTCCTACAGGTTCAGGGGATTTCAGGTAAAACCTGAACAGGATTTTCTTGAAAGCCGTAAAACAGTATTGGTCAATAAGGATTGTGCCATTGTACTTGCCGCCCCAAAACAATCCACAACAGATTATTTCTATAAAAACACCGATGCCGACGAACTGATATTTGTCCACAAAGGCTCTGGAAAATTAAGGACCCACCTTGGAAACTTGGATTTTAAGTATGGAGATTATCTGTTGGTGCCAAGAGGGATTATCTATAAAATAGATTTTGACACTTCGGCTTACTTCGACTCTGCTCAGCAACCATCGCCCAGTGCAGGCACGGAAGAAAACCGATTGTTTATTGTGGAATCCCGTAGGCCAATTTATACACCAAAGAAATACAGAAATTGGTTCGGGCAATTGCTGGAACATGCCCCATATTGCGAGCGTGATATCCGCAGACCTTATGAATTGGAAACCCATAATGAAAAAGGAGATTTTTTGATCAAGGTCAAAAAACAGGACGATATCATAGAAATGGTCTATGCCACACATCCGTTTGACGTTGTGGGCTATGACGGGTACAATTACCCTTATGCATTTTCAATCCAT
>DASWKU010000004.1:0-2331 GCA_036396455.1 Flavobacteriaceae bacterium | reverse complement strand
TAGTTTTAAATTTTTAGTTGTAAATTTTTAGTTGTAAAATATTCATAACACAAAGGTGAGATGGTTTTGAATATTAGAATATCACGATTGATTCAAATGCTGAAACTATTGACCCAAAAAGCAAGATATGTAGCTTAATTCTGTTTTATTTTGGCATATAAGGTGGGGGACGTGTCAAACCTTTTTCGGAAAACTTTAGCGAAATAGGTAGGACTGTTGAAGCCTAAATCAAATGCAATTTCAGCTATGGTTTGACTACTGTTTTTTATCATTTTCAAAGATTGTCTAAGCCTTAATTCCTGAATTAATTGACTGGGTGCTTTTCCAGTCAATGATTTTAATTTTCTGTACGCCTGTGATTTGCTCAAGCCTAATGAAGTGTATAAACGCTCACTTTTGAAGTCAGGATCGTAAAGGTTTTTGTCAAATATTTCAAATAGTCGAAACAAAAAAAGGAAATCTTCAGACTGAATAATTATAAATTCATTTTGATGTATTGCCAGGGCATTTTTTTCTTTATAAGCAAGTAGTTGGGTTTCAACGTCAAGGCTCATCGTATTCTTTAAACTTGCCGCACACAAATATTGAATTTTCTTTTTTGTTTCTTCAAACAGGTTGTCTCCTTTCTCGTCAACAGGTCTGCCACTAGAGAGAGCCAAAGTAAACTCAACATTACCAGCAGCTGAATTTAGATAATTGGCAATGGCAGATGCACATTGTAAGGCGTTTGAGGCATAAATAAAAGTAGCCGTTATTTCGTCTTCTGGCTGTAAGACAACTACACCTTCATGCTGTTCGATGATTCTATAAATTACACGCGAATGGTGTTTGTTTTTGCTGGTAAAGCAAAGCATACTAATTGAAAGAAAAGTGCGATACCCTGTATCAATTTCTCCTGAAATCGTTTGAGCTAAATCATTTATTTGTTTCCCTTTTCCTAAAAAAAGTTTGAATTCATCATCTGATACCGCAATGATATTGCAGGCAGTCATTCCATGGGATTCTTTATGAACTTCATTGCAAGCCTCCATACTAGGGCCTTCCATAAGGCAGAATGTTGTTTTAGCTTCTACATTTACCCAATATTTTAGATGTGTAACACCATATTTTTCTTGAACGACTACATCTGCCATATGTGCTTTGATGACGTCTTCTACTGAAAAAGAGTCTGAATCTACTGTATGGATATCCATGTATAAAGGCATAAATTATACTTTTTGTTGCTTGTTCATATATTACCTACAACGCCACGCTATCAGGCGTGGGGATTTCTATCTACTAAAGTTAAAGATTGCACTGAACTTTCCAACGGCTTAAAACTTTCTGCACGCACCAAAACCCCATGACTCATAGCGAATGTTATAGCCAGTGGTTATTCTAATTTAAAGTCTGCTAATTTATAATTGGCGTTTCGCCCTCCTTCATCTGTTTGTTGTAAGATACCTTTTTCTACCAAGTCTTTTATATCTCGTAAGGAGGTATCAGTAGAGGTTTTGGTGATTTTTGCCCATTTTGACGTTTGTAATTTCCCTTCAAATCCGTCAAAAAGTTTGTTGAGCATTAAGCGCTGTCGTTCGTTAATGGGTGTTTGTTCGTGCAGTCTCCAAAATTCAGCCTTATGTAATATTTTTTGTGTCGTGTTTTCCGTGGCAAGCATTGCGCTTTTAAGGCAAAATAAAAACCATTTGAGCCACTCGGTAATGTCGCCTGTGCTATGTTGTACTTTTTGCAATATTTCGTAATAGCGTTTGCGTTCTACTAAAATTTGGCTCGACATACTGTAAAAACGTTCACCACTATTTTCGGCACGGGCAAGCAACATATCGGTTATAGCACGACCAATTCGACCGTTTCCGTCATCAAAGGGGTGAACGATGATAAACCAAAAGTGGGCAATGGCAGCTTTTAGGACAGGATCAAGTTTATTATCATTGTTGAACCAATTTAAAAACTTGTCCATTTCCGCTTTTACAAGTGCTGGTTTTACGGCTTCATAATGTACTTTTTCTTTACCCATTGCACCAGAAACTACTTGCATTTCGCCTGTACGGTATCTGCCCACTTCTATTTCATAAGGCCCACTATATCCTGTGGGGAAAAGTGCTGCGTGCCAACCAAACAAACGTTTTTCGGTTAAAGGTAATTTGTGGCGTTGGGTGGCATCCAGCATCATTTCTACAACGCCTTCTATGTGTCGGCTACTCGGCACAAGCCCTGCGGTGTTGATACCCAAGCGTCTTGCAATGGATGAACGTACTTGTTCGTAGTTGAGCAATTCGCCTTCTATTTCAGATGATTTTACTACGTCTAAGGTTAAGGCGGTAAGTGTGG
>DASWKU010000003.1:0-26975 GCA_036396455.1 Flavobacteriaceae bacterium | reverse complement strand
TATAATATTCACCATCAGGAGTAGTCCCACTTAAAGTGTAGGACTCAGCACTACCACCATCAGCACCATCTAATATTGTTGTATAAGGAACATCTGTAAGTAATAAACGCAAATCTGCTAAATCATAAGGGTCAATTTCTTCACCAGAGTTATTTGTTGTTAAACTTGAAGCAGCCCAAGACATACCTATGGCAAGATCACCCTCAACAAGATTTTGAATATTAAACGTTACAGTTTGATCATTGATTGCCGACACATTTGATTCTAGACCTGTAGCAATTTTAATAACTGCCGTTTCAGTATCTTCAATTAAATCATCAGCATGAATGGTTATAACACCTGAAGTAGATGTGCTGCCAGCTGGAATGGTAACAAATCCAGGCATTGAAAAATCTTCTCCATTAGTGGCAGATCCTCCAATTTGAGTTAAGTAAACACGTGTATTTACAATTTGAGGTTCACTTAACGTTACAGTGAAACCATAATCAGCTTCTGTTTCAACCAAAGTTTGGGTGTTTGCAAAACTTAATGCGACACTTAACGAAGGATTGGTAGCCGTCATAGATGAATCATTGGTAAAATCATCTTCGCTACATGCTATAGTGAGTACAAGTGTACTAAATACTAGAGCCAATTTATATATATTATTTTTCATGTATTTAAATTTAAAAATTAATAATTAATTAGCTCAATTTTTGACTAATTTTTCATAAAATTCCCTAGTGGCTCCAACACCTCTAAAATATCCCACGGTAAACTCTAACTGGTCTTTACCATTTACATCATCTGGAGTAGCTACTGATGTTGTAGCATCACATGGAATCATTTCATAAGTGTAAGAGCCTTCACAGGTCATGATAGGAGAAGTATTTATTAATGCGCCATTTCCTTCCAAATCTTCTTGCAGAACCGTAATGTACCCCGTTGTGTTATCTACAGTAAAGAAATACTCCTGATCATCCCAATAGGCATGACCTACATGCCGGTAAATACTGGCATCTACAGATTCAATGACTACTTCGGTGCCATTCCAATTTCCTAAAAAACTACCAGAGTTCCAGTATTCACTATCCACAACTGTATAAACACCTGCATAACGCGTACCAACCGCTACTTTGGTTGTATTTGCATTCTTGACGACATTACCCTCTGAAGTTGTCGATACATACTCTAAAGTCCAAAAGTCACCAATATTTAAATCAGAATCATCAGTTGGTAATGGACTTCCATCAAGACTTAGTCCAGAGATCAAATCGCTATAGCTAAAACTATAAGAATAGCTTGCGATATCACCAGCATTTGTACTTGTTACAGATATCGTAGTTAATAATTCTCTATTACTCTTCGCACCGGTAAAATTGTCGGTAAAAGATTTATAAACATCTACAGATGTAGTTGCCACCCTCCCTTGTTGGATGGTACCAGAAGCAGTATAATCATTGCCACTTCCTACAACATATGTGATTAATGGGTTACCTACTTTTACAAGTCCCCCCACTATAGCATTCCCGGTTAATACATCCTCACTATCGTCGATTAAAGTACTACTATCGTCACAAGAAAATGCGATAGCAATCACAAATAACAAAACGAATAATTTTTTTATATTTTTCATATCTATTTTTTTATTGCCAAATTAATGGCGAAGTTAACTTATCTCCTCCAATGCTAGCGGAAGCTGCTTCATAATTCGCTTTATTGAATGAAGGCTCAGTAGTTGGATAATAATACCGTGATGGTATCTGACCTACTTGTGGATCGTGCTCTATTACAGGTTGTAAGGTAGGAACTTTCGTTCTCCTCCATTCGGTCCAGGCTTCATACCCTTGCCCAAAAAGTGAAAGCCATTTTTGTGTACCAATTTTGGTTCTACCATCTGCTTGAGATGCAATTGCTATCCCGTCCTGAGCTAAATAGGCACTAGCATCCAACCCATGCCATGCCATACTTGCACGAATACCTTCATTATAATAATTATTTACAGCTGTTAAACCACCTGATATATACCCTTCATTGGCAGCTTCAGCAAGCAAAAAGTTCAGCTCCGCATACGACATTGTGACACCCGGTAACGTTGGTTCAAGGTAAAAACTTCCTAAAGCCGAAATTTTGGAATAGGTATAGCCTAAATCTTCATTGGGCAGCGTGGTTTCATTCCCGTAACCCACAGGCTTACCTCTATAGGCACCATCAGATTCTGCAGGTGCAACATAAATTGGCAACCTTGGATCATTTGAATTCTGTAAAGTAGTAACTGTTAGCTCACTAACTTTATATTCGGCCCTATTACCATCTGCAATCAATTCAAAAATTGGGTTGGCATCTGGTGCAACAGCTAAATAAACAAGCTCCGCATTGTCGGCGTTGGAGGTCATCATATTGCCAACTAAGGCTTGCAATTCTGAACCAACAGATCTTGTTGATGAGATTCTCATCAGTGCTCTAAACTTTAGTGAATTGGCAAGTTTAATCCATTTTGAGGCATCTCCACCATACCATAAATCTGAAGACCCAGTTATTGAACCATTACCACTGGCTATTAAATTGGCACCTTCGGTATACATATTGATGATTCCTTCCCAAACAACCGATTCATCATCATAAACAGGCTGTAAGATAGAACCATCAAGTGCCTCTGTGAACGGTATTGGTCCAAATAGTTCAGTTAAGGTTTGAAAGCCTACAGCCTGCATAACCATACCAACACCCTGTAAAACTTGGTTACCTTCTGCCTCTGCCAATCTTGACATTTGATTTGCTTCAGAGGTGACAGTAGCATATAGGTTGGAAAAAATATTGTCCATAACACCTCTACGAGGCACATAACGTTCTTCATCATTATATTGGACCTTGGTCCATAATTGTGCCCAAATGGCACCCATATCGCCTCCAGCACCTCCCAATACACCATGTATGGTATTGGTGTAAAATCGTTGGGAATACCCTAAGAGTAGGTGGGCCGGTAATTCAGTCGAATTATTGGGATCCGTATTGATCTCTTCAAATTTCGTATCACAACCTGTAAAGATTGCTACGGTTAGAAAAGTCAATATTAAGAATTTTATTTTTTTCATGATTTTTTTTTTTAGAATTTTAAGTTGACATTAAAACCGATATTTCTAGCAGATGGATATTGACCAAATTCTTGTCCTTGTTCTCCATTGGCACTACTAAATCCGGTCTCAGGATCGATGTGCGGAGCCTTTTTGTACAATATGGCCAAATTTCTTCCTACAACTGAAAATTTCAGCGATTCTATTATAGAATTTTTAAAAAACCTTGAAGGTAAAGTATATCCAATTGTAACTGCTCTTAATTTTACATAACTGGCATCAAATATCGCACTAGTTTCAACAGAGTTGCTATAGGTAGCTTGGTTAAATGATTTGGCAGATACAACCACATTATTAGGCACATAACCACCATTACCATCAGACATTACGCCATTGCCCACTAGACCACCTTCACGACCAATTAGGGATTCAGATAATGTTCCGGCATATCTACCCCAAGCATAGGTCATACTATGAACGTCTCCACCCCATTTGGCATCCACTAAAGCAGAAAAATCCAAATTTTTATAACGAATGGCGAAGTTTGCACCACCGGTCCAATCGGGAGCAATATTACCTAGCACACGTTGTGTTGGATCAATAATCGGAAGACCATTAGAATAAACTACCTGTCCATCAGGAGAACGTTGAAAATCCCTACCAACCAAATCGCCATAAGGGTTACCTGGTTTTGCTTCCAAGGTCACACCCCATTGAGCACCGAGGACATATGTATCCAGGCCACCTAAATCGGTAACCTCGTTATTATTTTTACCCCAGTTAAGGTCTATATCAAATTGAAAGTCTTCAGATTTAAGAATGGTGCCCCCTAATTGTATTTCAACACCCTCATTTCTCATATCAGCAACGTTATTCCAAGCTGAAGTGAAACCTGTCGCCGGCGTTACCTGTAATGGAAGCAATAGATCCGAACTTTTTTGGTCGTAATAAGTAGCACTCAAGCGTAAACGGTTACCAAAAAACTTTGCATCAATACCAGCCTCAATACCAACAACCTCTTCCGGTTTCAAGTTAGGATTTGATTGCTCATTTGGAAAAAATCCTTGACTTCCAAATCCGGTACTTGTTAATCCGAATGTTTGGTTAATCCTATAAGGGTCCAGTGCGCCAATGCCACCTACTTTTGACCATCCACCTCTTAACTTAATAAAATCAACTGCACCACCTTTTAAATCCAAAGCTTCAGATAGAATTAATGAACCTGAAACTGAAGGATAAAAGAATGAATTATTTTGTACAGGAAGCACACTGGCCCAATCGTTCCTGGCTGTAAAATCAATAAAGAAGAAGTTAAATAAGGAAATTTGTCCAAAACCATAAATACTATTGATTCTTGAGTTTTGATCAAAACTACCCGTAACTGCAGTAGCACCAGTTTGTAAGTTGCCTAAAGTATATAGGTTGGGTAATTCTAGTCCTGGAAGAAATCCCGACGTGGTATTACGTTCCTGATTCATATGTGCCCCACCCACATTTATCGAAAATCTTATGTCATCAGTAAATTGTTTGTCAAATCCCAATAAAACTGAGGCGTTAATTTGCTCATAACGTCTCATTGCTTCACCATAACTACCGTTTTGTGCATTGTTACTGCCAATGGCCTGTCTGTTGGTTGTAAACTGATTATAAGCATCAACTCCTAGCGTTGTAGTAAGGGTTAAATAATCTGTCATTTGGTAGGTCATATCAATGTTACCAAACAAGCGATCTTTTTCCAAAGTATTGCGATTGGTATCCAAAACCCAGTAAGGGTTGTTTTGGAAGTTATGGTTCCAGTTTAAAGGTGTACCAGCAGCAGCAGTATGATCGGGTGCCAATGGGAAGTTTCTCCAGTCCCTTAAATCTTCAAAATTAACATTTCTGGCAGACCAGATAAATTGTTGGAATGGGTTTTCGTTGTTATAGCCTTGTATTGGTAAATTATCGCTATCTGTGTTAATATAATTAAGCGACACATTACCTGTAATTTTTTCGCCTAGTTCAACAGTCCCACTCAAGGCAACAGTCAATCGCTTTAATTCAGTATTGGGCACCATACCTTTATCGGTACTATTACCAATGGAAAAACGGAAGTTTTCATTTGAAAAAGAAACGTTATTGGCCATATTTATACCGGTATCCAAGAAATCCCTCACGTTATCAGGATAAGACCTCCAAGGCAATGGTTGCCCACCATATAATTGAGAATTCCACTGGATAAACTCCAATCCAACATCCAATGGTGGCCCCCAACTCTCATCAACGCCGTCACCAACGCCTCCACCAGAACCATCTACAAACTCAAAGTAACTAGGATCTCCACCCTGTCCATACGAATTTTGATAATCCGGTAATATTAAAGGCGTGGAAAATGTTACGTTGGAATTAAAGCTTACACCAAATTTTTTCCCGGAAGATCCCTTTTTGGTTGTTATCACAATTACCCCGTTACTTGCTCTTAATCCGTATAATGCCGCGGCATTGGGGCCTTTAAGCACTTGAATGGATTCAATATCGTCTGGGTTAATATCGGCGGCACCATTTGGTAAATCTACTCCACCACCAGAACCTGCATTATTTCCTGGAGTGCCATTATCAATCGGCACGCCATCAACAACATAAAGCGGTTCATTATTACCAGTAATGGATGATGCTCCCCTTAAAACTATCCTGGATGAAGAACCAGGGTTGCCAGAAGTTGAAGTAACTTGGACACCAGCGATTTTTCCACTAAGTGCATTAGAGATATTACTTTCCCTGGCTTCGGTCATTTCTTCCCCTTTTAATCCCTGTGCAGCATAACCAAGAGTTTTTTCCTCTCGCTTAATACCCAATGCGGTCACAACTACTTCGTCAAGTACTGCAGTATCTTCTTCCATAATCACATTGATGGAATTTGATGCGCCAACAGTTGCCTCATGAGGTTTGAGACCTAAATATGTAAAAGCTAAAACGTCCCCGACATTGGCTTTAATGGTATAGTTGCCATCAAAATCGGTTTGGGTCCCTGTTGTAGTTCCTTTTACAATGATATTAACTCCGGGAAGCGGCAAACCGGATTGGTCCGATACCGTTCCTGAAATTGTTTTTTCTTGTGCAAACGTTAGTTGCACAACAAACGCCAGTAATAGCGTTAGAATTCCACTAAACTTTGTTTTCATTTTTTAATTATTTGAATTAGTCTATGCCAAAAATCATAATAAAAAGTTAATTAAACAATAAAATTTACTTAAAATTTCAGAAAAAAATTAAAATGACTAAAACGTTATAGTAAAATAGAATTTAAAATGTTGTGGATAAACTGATATGAATTTTGGAATCGGAAAATTTAAACATTTGATTTTCAATTTTTCCGCCCGAATAATTAAATTTAAACAGTCCTGCCTTAGTGAAAAGACCAAAGCCAAAACCGAAACCAAAAAGTTTTTGCTTGGTCACTATGTTCTTGTTTTCAAAATATGCGGCATCCAATATGGAGTGGACAAAAAGGGCATTACTCAAGCGATATCTGTACTCGGTATTTATTACGGCAAATAAATTGGCCAGTAAACTGTTTTCTTCAAATCCTCTAATGCTATTAATGCCCCCAAATCTTAAAAGCTCGTTGTCCAAATAATTATCAGATGTTAAAATCGAACTGGTAAATCGAGTAAAAATGCTGTTCTTTTCACTTAAATTAAATATTTTATGGGTTTCAAGACTAAATCTATTTTGGTTTTCTTTTACACTATCAATGGTCCTATTGCCAGTGCCAAGAGTAATATCAAAAAGAAAGTTGACCGGAAATAGAGGGTCAAGCTTTTGTGCTCTTAAATATGAATAATTGACAAAATAAAATAAGGACCTGTAATCATTTATTAAGGTCACATTATTATCGAGCAAATTATTTGATGTTTCCGAACGGATTCCTAGAGACACCGAATTTTTAGGATCAGGTTGATAGATAAGTTTTGCCGATTGTGCCACGGTAACAAATGAAGAATCTTTTTTGAATATATTCAGCCTGAATTCAGTTCCCAAAGCCGAACCAAAAATATATGGAAGATTCATTTTTATATCAAAAGTCCGTTGTTCACCTTCATCACTCTTGTAATATAATTTAAAGGACTCCCCATAATTTAAGTTGTTAACGAGGTTCAGGTTCAAATAACCATTAAACTCTACTTTGTTGGTTTGGTTGTTGGTGCCAAAACCCAAAAAACCATCAAAAGCGTTGCTTTTCGTTTTTTCTACATATATATATAAGGAAGTTGAATCTTTCGTAAATAATAGTTCAGGCTCTCTAATTTGATTGGCAAATGAGAGATTATCCAATTCCAATGTTTTTTCATTGATGGTCTTGAGACTTAATAATTGTTTGGGCTTTAGTTTTAAATAATACTTAATAAACGGTTTTGGAAACTTCTCATAACCTTTTACAATGATGGTGTCTATTGTTCTTTGCTCCTGATTTGAGGCTGTCAACTCTCCAATCAATGTGAAGTCTTTTTGTTTTTTAATATTTTGGATTTTAAGTGAAGAAAAAGGATGCCCTTTTTCGGCCAATTGAGCATTTAAAAAATCCAAGGTTTCCTCGAGTTTTTCAAAACGGATTTCAAAATGTGTATCAGTAATATTTGTAGAAACAAAACTTAAAGTTTTTTTATCAATGACTCCTCTATAATATATTGATATAGATTTGTACCTATTTTTTAAATGGACCAGTGCCAAAAATGTGGAATCATTTTCTTTGGCAACACCGGCGGATTCACTTTCAAGGTAACCAATGTTTTCAATCCTTTTTTTTAAATCTATGATTTCATGGTTTAGATACGCATAATCCTGAAATTGCTTCTTATAACCTAAGGAATCAATGATTTTTGTTTCATTTTCATTGCTGCCATTTACTTTGAGGTATAGCGATTGTGAAAACAAGTTTGTAGAAATCAACAAACATAAAATCCATGGTTTACCAATAAGCTTTTTAAGCATAAAAATTGAATAGATGTCAAAATTAACGGAAAATATCAGCTAAAAATATGGCATTCAAAAAATAATTGTTCAATCTTTTTAAAATTAATCATTTTGCATTTGAAAAATTGATATTTATTTCTACCTTTGCAGCCCTCTAAAGCGAGGGTTTAAACAAAATGATATAGAAATATATGCCAACAATTTCACAATTAGTACGAATAGGAAGAGCCAAAATAACCAAGAAGAGTAAATCGGCTGCTTTGGATTCGTGTCCGCAACGTCGTGGAGTTTGTACGCGTGTTTACACTACAACACCTAAAAAACCTAACTCTGCAATGCGTAAAGTAGCAAGGGTAAGGTTGACAAATGGTAATGAAGTAAACGCCTACATCCCGGGAGAAGGACACAATTTACAAGAGCACTCGATAGTATTGGTTAGAGGTGGAAGGGTAAAGGATTTGCCAGGAGTTAGATACCACATCGTTCGTGGGGCCTTGGACACCGCTGGTGTTGCAGGGAGGACACAACGTAGGTCTAAATATGGTGCAAAACGCCCTAAAAAGTAATTAAAAAACTTTAAGAAGAAGACATGAGAAAAAGACAAGCGAAAAAAAGACCGCTTTTGCCAGATCCACGTTTTAACGACCAGTTAGTCACTCGTTTTGTTAATATGTTGATGTGGGACGGGAAAAAGTCAGTGGCTTTTAAAGTATTCTACGATGCCATTGACATTGTGGATTCAAAAAAGACCGACGAAGAAAAAGCAGCTTTGGACCTTTGGAAAGACGCCCTTTCCAATGTGATGCCCCACGTAGAAGTGCGTAGCCGTAGAGTTGGAGGTGCAACATTTCAAATTCCAATGCAGATTCGCCCAGATCGTAAAGTATCCACAGCTATGAAGTGGCTGATCAATTACTCACGAAAAAGAAATGAAAAATCTATGCCTGCTAAACTGGCAGCCGAAATTTTAGCTGCTGCCAAAGAAGAAGGTGCTGCGGTTAAAAAACGTATGGATACCCACAAAATGGCTGAAGCTAATAAGGCATTCTCCCACTTTAGATTTTAATTTAAGATGGCAAGAGATTTAAAATATACAAGAAACATAGGAATTGCTGCGCATATCGATGCGGGTAAAACAACAACTACCGAACGTATTCTTTATTACACAGGAGTTTCCCACAAAATTGGTGAAGTACATGATGGTGCCGCTACAATGGACTGGATGGAACAAGAGCAAGAAAGGGGTATTACCATTACTTCTGCAGCTACAACCTGTCAATGGATTTTCCCAAGGGTAAACGGGGTTCCAGCAGATGATGCAAACAGTTACCATTTTAATATTATAGATACTCCTGGACACGTAGATTTTACTGTTGAGGTAAACCGTTCACTACGGGTGTTGGATGGTTTGGTATTCTTGTTCAGTGCGGTTGATGGTGTTGAGCCACAATCTGAAACTAACTGGAGGCTTGCAGACAATTACAAAGTACCAAGAATTGGTTTCGTCAATAAAATGGACCGTCAAGGATCAGATTTTATGATGGTCAATAGACAAGTGAAGGAAATGTTGGGCTCCAATGCGGTGCCTATTGTTCTTCCTATTGGTGATGAAATCGATTTTAAAGGAATTGTGGATCTGGTAAAAAACAGGGCAATCGTATGGCATGATGAAACTTTGGGGGCAACCTTCGATATTGTTGAAATTCCTGAAGAATTAAAAGAAGAAGCCAAAAAATATAGGGCTTTGCTTATTGAAGAAGTGGCCACTTATGATGAGAACTTACTTGAGAAGTTCATGGAAGATGAAGAATCCATAACCGAAGATGAAATTCATGCTGCTTTAAGAGCTGCTGTTATGGATATGGCCATTATTCCAATGATTTGTGGTTCTTCATTTAAAAACAAAGGGGTCCAGTTTTTATTGGATGCTGTTTGTCGTTACCTTCCTTCTCCAATGGATAAGGAAGGTATTGTAGGCACTAATCCTCATACAGAAAAAGAAGAAAAAAGAAAGCCGTCAGTAAGCGAACCATTTTCAGCTTTGGCATTTAAAATTGCAACCGATCCTTATGTGGGGCGTTTGGCCTTTTTCCGTGCGTATTCTGGCCGATTGGATGCAGGTTCTTATGTGTTGAATAACCGTTCAGGCAACAAAGAACGTATATCACGTATTTATCAAATGCATGCCAACAAACAAAATGCCATTGAATATATTGAAGCTGGGGATATTGGTGCTGCGGTAGGATTTAAGGATATTAAAACAGGGGATACTTTATCGGCCGAAAAACATCCAATTGTATTGGAAAGCATGAATTTCCCTGATCCCGTAATTGGTATTGCCGTTGAGCCTAAAACTAAGGCAGATGTTGATAAATTGGGTATGGCTTTATCTAAATTGGCAGAAGAAGACCCAACGTTTACAGTTAGAACCGATGAAGCATCTGGACAAACCATTATTTCTGGTATGGGTGAGCTTCACTTGGATATCATTGTTGACCGTTTAAGACGTGAGTTTAAGGTTGAAGTCAATCAAGGTCAACCACAAGTTGAGTACAAAGAAGCCATTACAAGAACGGCACAACATAGAGAGGTTTACAAAAAACAATCTGGTGGTCGAGGTAAATTTGCCGACATTGTATTTACATTGGGTCCTGCTGATGAAGGAAAAACAGGTTTAGAGTTCATATCTGAAATTAAAGGCGGTAACATTCCTAAAGAGTTTATCCCTTCCATCGAAAAAGGATTTAAACAAGCTATGGTCAATGGCCCATTGGCTGGTTATGAGGTTGATGCCATGAAAGTAATCGTAACTGATGGTTCTTACCATGATGTCGATTCAGATCAATTATCATTTGAATTGGCTGCGAAAATTGGATTTAAAGTTGCGGCAAGAGCTGCAAAGGCCGTAATCATGGAGCCCATCATGAAACTGGAAGTGTTAACTCCTGAAGAAAACATGGGAGATATTGTAGGAGACCTTAACCGTCGTCGTGGCCAAGTTCATGACATGGGTGATAGAGCAGGTTCAAAGGTTGTTAAGGCCACTGTGCCATTATCTGAAATGTTTGGATATGTAACCTCGTTACGTACACTGTCATCAGGTAGAGCAACATCAACAATGGAATTTTCACACTATGCCGAGACGCCTTCAAACATATCTGAAGAAGTGATCAAAGCGGCAAAAGGGGTTGAAGCTTAAATCTTAAGAAAATGAGTCAAAAAATCAGAATAAAATTAAAATCGTACGATCACAATTTGGTGGATAAATCTGCTGACAAGATTGTAAAAACAGTTAAAAGTACAGGTGCCGTGGTAACGGGCCCAATTCCATTGCCAACACACAAAAAGATTTTTACGGTATTGCGTTCACCGCACGTCAATAAAAAGGCAAGGGAACAGTTCCAGTTAAGCTCTTACAAGAGATTATTGGACATTTACTCTTCGTCTTCAAAAACCATTGACGCTTTAATGAAGCTTGAATTGCCAAGTGGAGTTGAGGTTGAAATCAAAGTTTAGTTATAAAGTTTGATTTCAATTCCCATGAAAATGGGAATTTCATGATGAGGTTCCTGCATAAGCAGGAAGTAAACATGTCCGGAGCTTCGTGCAAAGGAAAAACGGAAAAAATACAATTCAGGGTTGAAAGGTATTTTGACCCTAATTTTTTTGAAAGGACAATTCGCGACTTGTCCATAATATATGTAAAGGGACAATTCGCGACTTGTCCATAAAACAAGTAAAGACAAGTCGCGACTTGTCTATAACAATAAAACAATAAATATGTCTGGGTTAATAGGAAAAAAAATCGGTATGACCAGCATCTTTGATGAAAATGGAAAAAATGTTCCATGTACTGTCATCGAAGCTGGACCATGTATCGTTACCCAAGTCAGAACCGAAGAGGTTGACGGGTACAGTGCCCTTCAACTTGGTTTCGATGACAAGACAGAAAAAAGTGCTACTAAAGCCGAAATTGGCCACGCCAAAAAAGCAGGTACTTCTGTTAAGAGAAAAGTCGTAGAATTCCAAGGATTTGAAGGAGATTACAAATTAGGTGATGCCATCACCGTAGAACACTTTATTGAAGGTGAATATGTTGATATTGCCGGCACATCCAAAGGAAAAGGATTCCAAGGAGTAGTAAAACGTCATGGCTTTGGTGGGGTTGGCCAATCAACACATGGTCAGCATAACCGTTTAAGGGCACCTGGGTCTGTAGGAGCTTCTTCATATCCTTCAAGAGTATTCAAAGGCATGCGAATGGCTGGAAGAATGGGAGGAGAAAGAGTGAAAGTTGAAAATTTAAGAGTGTACAAAGTAGTTCCTGAAAAAAACTTACTTGTTGTCAAAGGATGTGTTCCTGGACATAAAAACGCTTATGTAATCATTGAGAAATAATGAAAGTAGCAGTTTTAGATATCAACGGAAAAGACACAGGCAGGAAGGCAGAGCTTTCTAAAGATGTGTTCGCAATTGAGCCTAATAACCATGCGGTTTATTTAGACGTTAAGCAATATCTTGCCAACCAACGTCAAGGTACGCACAAGGCTAAAGAAAGAGCGGAAATTGCAGGAAGTACACGTAAGATCAAAAAACAAAAAGGCACAGGTACCGCGAGAGCAGGAAGTGTTAAATCTGGTGTATTTAAAGGTGGTGGGCGTATGTTTGGCCCAAGACCAAGAAATTATAGTTTCAAATTAAACAAGAACTTGAAGCGTTTGGCTCGTAAATCGGCCTTGAGTATTAAGGCTAACGAAAACGCCATCGTAGTGTTGGAGGATTTTAATTTTGATGTACCAAAAACCAAAAATTTCATGGCGATTTTAAAAGCCTTGGACATGCAGGACAAAAAATCTTTGTTTGTGTTGGGAGCTTTAAATAATAATGTATATTTGTCATCACGAAATTTTGAAAGGTCTGAGGTTGTAACCAATTCAGAATTAAATACTTATAAAATTTTAAATGCAAATAAATTAATCCTTTTGGAGAGCTCTTTGGAAGGAATCGAATCGAATTTAAGTAAATAGGAAAACCATGAGTATCTTAATTAAACCTATCATCACTGAAAAAGCAACAGCCAATAGCGAGTTGAATAATTGCTTTACGTTCCAAGTGAATACAAAGGCGAACAAGATAGAAATCAAAAAAGCAGTTGAAGCTGCCTATGGTGTTTCTGTTGAAAAAGTTCGTACTATGAATGTCCGTCCAGATAGAAGTACCAAGTACACAAAAACTGGTATTCAACATGGTAAAACAAATGCTGTCAAAAAGGCAATTGTACAACTGGCGGAAGGTGAGACTATTGATTTATTCAGTAATATGTAATTAGACTAAAATGTCAGTAAGAAAATTAAAACCAGTCACATCAGCTCAGCGATTTAGAGTAGTCAATGGATTTGACGCCATTACTACTGATAAGCCGGAAAAGAGTTTACTCGTTCCGAACAAAAGATCTGGTGGTAGAAACAGTCAAGGAAAAATGACCATGCGCCATGTTGGTGGAGGTCATAAAAGAAGGTATCGAATCATTGATTTCAAACGTCACAAAATAGGTATTCCTGCAGAAGTAAAATCAATTGAATACGATCCAAACAGAACAGCGTTTATCGCCTTGTTGAATTATCAAGATGGTGAGAAAACCTATATTATTGCACAAAACGGTTTACAGGTTGGGCAAAATGTAGTATCAGGAAGAGAGGGTATAGCCCCAGAAATTGGAAATGCAATGCCTTTAAGCCAAATTCCATTGGGTACCATAATTTCATGTATTGAGCTACGCCCGGGTCAAGGAGCTGTAATGGCGAGAAGTGCCGGTGCTTTTGCCCAATTAATGGCAAGGGAAGGTAAATTTGCAACTGTAAAATTGCCTTCAGGGGAAACGCGTTTGATACTTTCGGAATGTATGGCCACAATTGGGGTAGTGTCCAATTCAGATCACCAGTTGATTGTGTCCGGTAAAGCCGGCAGAAGCAGATGGTTAGGAAGAAGACCTAGGGTAAGACCCGTGGTAATGAACCCAGTCGATCACCCAATGGGTGGTGGTGAAGGCCGTGCTTCAGGAGGACACCCAAGGTCTAGAAATGGAATTCCAGCAAAAGGTTATAGAACACGTTCTAAAACTAAAGCAAGTAATAAATATATTGTAGAACGTAGAAAGAAATAATTGAGATAATATGGCACGTTCATTAAAAAAAGGACCTTATATACATTATAAATTAGACAAAAAAGTAGCTGAAAATGTTGCTGCTAACAAGAAAACCGTAATCAAAACGTGGTCCAGAGCCTCTATGATTACGCCTGATTTTGTTGGCCAAACCATTGCAGTTCACAATGGTCGTCAGTTTGTTCCAGTTTATGTAACTGAAAACATGGTAGGTCATAAGTTAGGAGAATTTTCACCAACACGTTCGTTTAGAGGACATGCAGGTGCAAAAAATAAAGGTAAAAAATAAGCGCTATGGGAAGTCGTAAAAAACAAATGGCAGACGCTATTAAAGAAGACAGAAAACAGATTGCATTTGCAAAATTGAACAACTGTCCTACCTCACCACGAAAAATGCGTTTAATGGCAGATTTGGTTAGAGGTGAAAAAGCAGATAAAGCGTTACAGATCCTTAAATTTAGTTCAAAAGAAGCCTCTCGTCGCTTAGAGAAACTATTATTATCTGCAATAGCCAATTGGCAAGCAAAGAACGAAGATGCAAGTCTTGAAGACGCAGATTTATTTATAAAAGAGATTCGAGTAGATGGTGGAACTATGTTAAAAAGATTACGTCCAGCACCTCAAGGTCGCGCGCACAGAATTAGAAAACGTTCCAATCATGTCACCGTTGTGATTGGATCATTAAATAACACACAAAGTTAAGATAACGTATGGGACAAAAGACAAATCCAATCGGAAATCGTTTAGGGATCATCAGAGGATGGGAATCGAACTGGTATGGTGGCAATGATTATGGAGATAAGCTTGCCGAAGACGATAAGATTAGAAAATATGTTCACGCTCGTTTATCAAAAGCCAGTGTGTCGAGAGTAATTATTGAGCGTACCCTTAAACTTGTAACCGTTACTATCACAACCGCTCGCCCTGGTATCATTATCGGGAAAGGTGGCCAAGAGGTAGACAAGCTAAAAGAAGAGCTTAAGAAGATTACCGATAAGGAGGTTCAATTGAATATCTTCGAAATCAAAAGACCTGAACTGGATGCATTTTTAGTGGCATCTAGTGTTGCGCGTCAAATTGAAAGTCGAATTTCTTACAGACGTGCAATAAAAATGGCTATCGCTGCTACCATACGCATGAATGCCGAGGGCATCAAAATCCAGATTAGTGGTCGATTGAACGGTGCTGAAATGGCACGTTCAGAGCACTATAAAGAAGGTAGAATCCCGTTATCAACATTTAGGGCCGATATTGATTATGCTTTGGTTGAAGCCCATACTACTTATGGTAGATTAGGTGTCAAAGTATGGATCATGAAAGGTGAAGTATATGGGAAAAGAGAACTTTCTCCATTAGTTGGTCTATCCAAAAAACAAGGAGGAAAATCAGCAGAAGGAACAGGACGTGGCGGAAATAGTAGATCTCGTCGTAGAAAGTAATTTTTAAAGTAAAAGAAAATGTTACAACCGAAAAAAACAAAATTTCGTAAAGTCCAAAAAGGACGTATGAAAGGAAATTCCGGAAGGGGTCATCAACTTTCCAATGGGATGTTTGGTATAAAATCACTCGATTCGAGTTTCTTGACATCACGTCAAATAGAAGCGGCCCGTATTGCAGCCACACGTTTTATGAAAAGAGAAGGCCAACTTTGGATCAAAATATTTCCAGATAAGCCAATTACAAAGAAACCTCTTGAAGTCCGTATGGGTAAAGGAAAGGGTGCCGTGGAATATTGGGTAGCCGTTGTTAAACCAGGAAGAATACTTTTTGAAGTTGGTGGTGTGCCATTGGATGTGGCTAAAGAAGCCTTACGTCTGGCAGCTCAAAAACTACCGGTAAAGACAAAGTTCCTTATAGCTCGTGATTACGAAGCTTAATATTGAAGTATTATGAAGCAAGCAGAAATTAATAAGCTATCAACAACTGAGTTACAAGAAAAACTTGGTGAGACCAAAAAGAGTTATGCTGACCTGAAAATGGCCCATGCAATATCTCCTTTAGAAAATCCAATTCAGTTACGAAACATTAGACGTTCAATAGCAAGAATTGCAACAGAATTAACTAAAAGAGAAATACAATAATAGTATTCCGCTGAAAGATGGAAAATAGAAATTTAAGAAAAGAACGTATAGGAGTTGTAACCAGCAACAAGATGCAAAAGTCAATTGTGGTTGCAGAAGTCAAAAAAGTTAAACATCCTATGTATGGTAAATTCGTGTTGAAAACAAAAAAATATGTGGCACACGATGAAACAAACGACTGTAACATTGGAGATACCGTAAAGATCATGGAAACACGACCTTTAAGCAAATCCAAATGTTGGAGATTAGTAGAAATAATTGAAAGAGCGAAGTAATTATGATACAGCAAGAATCAAGGTTAAAAGTAGCTGATAACACTGGTGCAAAAGAGGTTTTGACCATCCGTGTTTTAGGTGGTACCAAAAGAAGATATGCTTCTATTGGTGATAAGATTGTAGTGTCTGTTAAAGATGCAACTCCTAATGGCAATATCAAAAAAGGAGCGGTTTCAACAGCTGTTATTGTACGTACTGTAAAAGAGGTAAGACGTCCAGATGGATCTTACATCAGATTCGATGACAATGCTTGTGTACTTTTAAACCCGCAAGGAGAAATGAGAGGAACACGTGTTTTCGGTCCAGTTGCTAGAGAACTTCGTGATAAACAATTCATGAAAATTGTATCATTGGCACCTGAAGTGCTTTAATGACTAATAAGATGACAAAGTTTAAAATAAAATCAGGAGATACCGTACAGGTAATTACCGGAGACAATAAAGGTACCGAAGGAAAAGTGCTTAAAATATTTGTGGATAAAAACAAAGCGATTGTTGAAGGTGTGAACATGGTTAAAAAACATACCAAACCAAGTGCGAAAAGTCCTCAAGGCGGTATTGTAGAAAAGGAAGCACCAATTCATATTTCAAATCTGTCACTTTTGACAAAAAAAGGAGAGACAACCAGAGTTGGATATAGAATGGAAGGTGATAAAAAGGTGAGATTTTCCAAAAAATCCAATGAAGTAATATAGTTATGGCTTACGTTGCAAGATTAAAACAAGAGTACAAGGACAAAGTAATACCTGCTCTTACAGAAGAATTCGGTTATAAAAATGTAATGGAGGTTCCAAAACTTAAAAAGATAGTCATATCTAAAGGAGTTGGAGCGGCTGTTGCAGATAAAAAATTGATAGATCATGCTGTTGACGAATTGACTAAAATTTCTGGTCAAAAGGCCGTCTCAACCTTGTCTAAAAAAGATGTGGCATCATTTAAATTGCGTAAAGGCATGCCAATTGGTGTGAGAGTGACCTTAAGAGGCGAGCAAATGTTTGAGTTTTTAGATCGTTTGGTGACCACAGCATTACCACGTGTAAGAGATTTTAGCGGTATCAAAGCTACTGGGTTTGATGGAAGAGGCAATTACAATTTAGGGATTACAGAACAAATCATCTTCCCTGAAATAGATATCGATAAAATCAACAAAATTTCTGGGATGGACATTACATTTGTAACCTCTGCAGAAACCGATAAAGAAGCACAATCGTTATTATCAGAATTAGGTTTACCGTTTCAAAAAAATTAAGATATGGCTAAAGAATCAATGAAAGCCCGTGAGGTGAAAAGAGCTAAAACAGTAGCTAAATATGCTGAAAAACGCAAAGCATTAAAAGAAGCTGGCGATTATGAAGCATTACAAAAGCTGCCAAGAAATGCATCACCAGTACGTATGCACAATAGATGCAAACTAACCGGAAGACCTAAAGGGTATGTTCGTACGTTTGGAATCTCCCGTGTGATGTTGCGTGAAATGGCCAATAAAGGCTTGATTCCAGGAGTGAGAAAAGCTAGCTGGTAATAAAAAAGTATAATTGGTTTGAAGTTCGACCCGATTGTTCGGGATCGAAAACCAGAACCGCAAATTAATATCAATGTATACAGATCCAATTGCAGATTATTTAACAAGAATTAGAAATGCAGTAAAAGCCAACCACAGAGTGGTCGAGATTCCTGCTTCCAACCTTAAAAAAGAAATAACCAAGATATTATTCGAGCAAGGATATATTTTAAGTTATAAGTTTGATGACTCAACTGTACAGGGTACTATTAAAATTGCCCTTAAGTACAATAAAGAAACAAAAGAACCGGTCATCAAAAAAATACAAAGAATAAGTAAACCAGGTTTGCGTAAATATGCAAGTGCCGACGAAATGCCAAGAATCCTTAACGGGCTTGGAATTGCGATTGTTTCAACATCACATGGAGTGTTGACAGGAAAACAAGCGCATAGAGACAATGTTGGTGGCGAGTTACTGTGTTACGTTTACTAATCTAAAACAGAAAGAACATGTCAAGAATAGGAAATAACCCGGTAGCAATTCCAGAAGGGGTGACGGTAGATGTCAGCAACAATGTCATTACTGTAAAAGGAAAATTAGGTGAACTTACCCAAGAGTATTCTGGGATAGATATAAAGGTTGAAAACGGTAACGTTCACGTTGCCAGATCATCCGATAAGAACGAGCAAAAAGCCAAACATGGCCTTTATAGATCCTTGGTCAATAATATGATCAAAGGTGTTTCAAAAGGCTGGACCAAAGAATTGGAACTGGTTGGTGTTGGTTATAGAGCATCAAACCAAGGCCAAAAATTGGATTTGGCTTTAGGATTTTCTCACAACATCGTTATAGATTTGGCTTCCGAGGTAAAAGTGGAAGCAATCACTGAAAAAGGAAAAAATCCAGTTGTGAAACTAACATCCCACGACAAACAATTGGTTGGCCAAGTTGCGGCGAAGATTCGAGGTTTTAGAAAACCTGAGCCCTATAAAGGAAAAGGAATCAAGTTTGTCGGTGAAGAATTAAGAAGAAAAGCAGGTAAATCAGCTTAATAGTAAGTTATGGCATTAACAAAAAATCAAAACAGGTTAAAAATTAAAAGAAGAATACGTAAAGTGGTTTCAGGTACTGAATCCAGACCGCGTTTGGCCGTATTTAGAAGCAATAAAGAAATTTATGCTCAAATCATAAATGATGTAACTGGCAGCACTATTATAGCGGCATCTTCAAGAGACAAAGACTTTGCTTCAGCAAAAGGCACAAAAATCGAAATAGCGGCATTGGTAGGTAAATCTCTTGCCGAAAAAGCCTTAAAGGTTGGTGTAGAAACCATCGCCTTCGATCGAGGTGGTTATCAATATCACGGTAGAGTAAAATCATTGGCAGACGGTGCCAGAGAAGGTGGACTTAAATTCTAAGACAATATGTATCAAAAATATAAAAACGCAGAATTAGTAAAACCAAGTGGAATAGATCTTAAAGATCGTTTGGTTGGTGTACAAAGGGTAACCAAAGTAACAAAAGGCGGTAGAGCATTTGGTTTTTCAGCTATTGTTGTTGTTGGTGACGAAGAAGGTGTTGTAGGCCACGGTTTAGGAAAATCCAAAGATGTTGCAACGGCAATTGCAAAAGCAGTTGAGGATGCAAAGAAGAATTTGGTTAGAATCCCGATCATCAATAAAACGTTGCCTCATGAGCAAAAAGGTAAATTTGGTGGAGCAAGAGTGAACATTATTCCTGCTGCTCCTGGTACAGGTGTAATTGCCGGTGGAGCCGTTAGAACAGTGCTCGAGGCTGTTGGTGTGCACGATGTATTATCAAAATCTCAAGGGTCTTCTAATCCCCACAATGTTGTAAAGGCTACTTTTGACGCTTTGTTGAAATTAAGGGATGCAAAATCTATTGCGAATGAAAGAGGGATTTCACTTGAAAAAGTATTTAACAGTTAATCAATAGGATGATGGCAAAGATTAGAGTAACAAAGACAAGAAGCGCAATCAATCGTACAAAAACCCAAAAGTTAACATTGGAATCTTTAGGGTTGAGAAAAATCGGTCAGGTTGTAGAACATGATGCCACTCCAAACATTATTGGTATGGTGAATAAAGTTAAACATTTAGTTTCTGTTGAAGAAATGAACTAAAAATATTGATTCAATTTTATAAACGAGGTTTAAAAGTTCATTCAATCTGACCTTAATATAAAATAGAATTCAACAGATTAAAAAAATAATAAGACAAACAATGGACTTAAGTAATTTAAAACCAGCTGAGGGGTCGGTTAAAAATCAAGGTAAAAGAATTGGTCGAGGACAAGGTTCTGGAAAAGGTGGCACTGCAACACGTGGCCATAAAGGAGCTAAATCCCGTTCTGGTTATTCCAAAAAAATTGGTTTTGAAGGCGGACAAATGCCACTTCAAAGACGTGTGCCAAAATTTGGATTCAACAATATAAATCGTGTTGAATACCAAGGTGTAAATCTGGATGTCTTACAGCAATTGGTTGATGGCAAAAAGATAAAAAACACAGTAGATTTTGAAACTTTGGTTGAACTACGTTTGGCCAGTAAAAACGATTTAGTAAAAATATTGGGTCGTGGGGAGTTAAAATCCAAATTAAAAGTATCTGCTCATAAATTTACCGCTTCAGCAAAAGCTGCCATTGAAGCTGCAGGTGGGGAAGTTGTAACTTTATAAGACATAGTAAAGGATGAAATTTATAGACACTATAAAAAATGTTTGGAAAATAACGGAGTTAAAAGACCGAATTATCCTTACGCTTGGTTTGCTTTTAGTGTATCGTTTTGGTGCACAGGTTGTACTTCCAGGTGTGGATGCCAGTAAACTTGGAGGATTGGTTTCAGGTACTGATGAAGGTATTTTGGGAATCCTTAATATGTTTACTGGAGGTGCCTTTGCAAATGCATCCGTTTTTGCTTTGGGAATCATGCCATACATTTCAGCCTCAATTGTGGTACAGTTAATGGGGATAGCAATTCCGTATTTACAAAAGCTACAAAAAGAAGGTGCCAGTGGTCAAAAGAAAATCACTCAAATCACGAGATGGTTGACAATTGTTATTTGTTTGGTACAAGCACCAAGTTATTTGGCAAGTTTGCCTACCGTTTTTGGAATACCTCAAGATGCCTTTTTATTGGGTACAGGCCCATTGTTCTTCTTTTCATCAATTGTAATATTAGTTACTGGGTGTATTTTTGCGATGTGGCTAGGAGAGAAAATTACAGATAAAGGCTTAGGTAACGGTATTTCCCTTTTAATTATGGTGGGTATTATTGCCACAATGCCATTGTCTTTTGTACAAAATGCAGCATCGAGATTAGATGGTGGAGGTAATGGTGGTTTGATGATGATTTTAATAGAACTCGTCATTTGGATGGTGATCATTATGGCTTCAATAATGCTCATAATGGCCGTTAGAAAAATAGCTGTCCAATATGCAAGACGAACAGCATCTGGTGGATACGAAAAAAATGTATTTGGATCAAGGCAATTTTTACCGTTAAAGCTTAATGCTTCGGGTGTCATGCCAATTATTTTTGCTCAAGCTATTATGTTTGTACCAAGTTTAATTGGAAAGTCATTTGGCTCAAGTGACTTTGGTCAGTGGATGCAAGCCCAATTTTCAGATATTTTTGGGTTCTGGTACAATTTGGTTTTCGCATTGTTGATTATCATTTTCACCTATTTTTACACGGCTATTACAGTGCCAACCAACAAAATGGCCGATGATTTAAAACGTAGTGGTGGTTTTATTCCCGGTATTAGACCTGGAACAGAGACTTCAGAATATTTGGATAAGATCATGTCGCAGATAACCTTACCGGGTTCTATATTTTTAGCATTGATTGCCGTATTTCCAGCATTCATAGTTAAACTTATGGATGTGCAGGCTGGTTGGGCATTATTCTTTGGTGGAACATCACTTTTAATTATGGTGGGTGTTGCAATAGATACCATGCAGCAAGCCAATTCATATTTGTTGAACAAACATTATGATGGTTTGATGAAAACGGGTAAAAACAGAAAGGCGGTAGCTTAAAAAAAACAAATTTCAAGCACCAAATCCCAAAGTGGGATTTTATTTGAAGAATTGGAATTTGGGATTTAAGAATTGGAATTTAAAAAATTTATGGCAAAGCAAGCAGCAATAGAACAGGACGGGACGATAATAGAAGCATTATCCAATGCCATGTTTCGTGTTGAATTGGAAAATGGCCATATAGTGACCGCACATATCTCTGGAAAAATGCGTATGCACTATATTAAATTGTTACCGGGAGATAAAGTGAAATTGGAAATGAGTCCTTATGATTTATCTAAGGCAAGAATAACGTATAGATATTAAATAGTTTAGAATTACGAAATACGATTTTTGAATGAAAAATTTTAAAGTAATCGTAAATCGTAAATCGTAAATCGTAAATCATGAAAGTAAGAACATCAGTTAAAAAAAGAAGTGCCGACTGTAAATTAGTGCGCAGAAACGGTAGACTTTACGTCATTAACAAAAAGAATCCTAGATTCAAACAAAGACAAGGGTAATTATGGCAAGAATTGCAGGTGTAGACATACCAAAACAAAAAAGAGGAGCAATCGCTTTAACGTATATCTATGGGATAGGTAAAAGTAGAGCAAAGGAAATTTTGGCAACTGCCAAAGTTGACGAAGACATTAAGGTACAAGATTGGACTGACGACCAAATAGGAAGCATTCGTGATGCTGTAGGAGCATTCACCATTGAAGGAGAACTTCGTTCTGAAATTCAATTGAGCATTAAACGCTTGATGGATATTGGATGTTACAGGGGTATCCGTCATAGATCTGGACTTCCATTAAGGGGTCAGCGTACCAAAAACAACTCCAGAACAAGAAAAGGTAGAAGAAAAACAGTTGCCAACAAGAAAAAGGTAACTAAATAATCATTGGTAATATGGCAAAGTCAAGTACTAAAAAACGTAAAGTAATTGTTGATTCCATTGGAGAGGCGCATATTGCTGCTTCTTTCAATAACATCATTATCTCTTTAACGAACAAAAAGGGAGACATCATTTCTTGGTCATCGGCCGGTAAAATGGGTTTCAGGGGTTCTAAAAAGAACACACCTTATGCTGCACAATTAGCTGCTGAAGATGCTGCAGGAATAGCAAAAGAGGCTGGTCTAAAGAAAGTAAAAGTGTTTGTTAAAGGGCCCGGAAACGGCAGGGAATCTGCAATTAGATCGATTCATAATGCAGGTATTGAAGTATCGGAAATAGTTGATATTACGCCTTTACCCCATAATGGGTGCAGGCCACCAAAACGCAGAAGAGTTTAATAATTCAGAATTCATAATTCAGAATTCATAATTAATATTAACAAGTATCAACGGGAGAACAACGTTTATCGAAGGATAAGATTAAGACCTTAATTCATGAACACTCCCATAACTAAATTTTAAAAATGGCAAGATATACTGGTCCTAAAACTAAAATAGCACGAAAATTCGGAGAAGCTATTTTTGGAGACGATAAAGCTTTCGAAAAAAGAAACTATCCTCCAGGTCAACATGGCGCAAACAAGCGTCGCGGAAAAAAATCTGAATACGCAACCCAATTAATGGAAAAGCAAAAAGCCAAATATACCTATGGTATTTTGGAGCGTCAATTCAGAAACATGTTTAAAAAAGCAACAGCTGCACCTGGAATTACCGGTGAGGTATTATTACAACTTTGTGAATCAAGGTTGGATAACGTTGCTTTCAGAATGGGATTGGCTCCTTCACGTAGTGGAGCAAGACAATTGGTCTCCCACAGACATATCACAGTAAACGGCGAAATTGTAAATATACCATCTTACCAACTAAAAGCTGGCGATGTTGTTGCAGTAAGAGAAAAGTCTAAATCTCTAGAAGCCATTCAAAATTCCCTAAGTAACTCTAGCAGTGTTTACGAATGGATCACTTGGAATAACGAAACCAAACAAGGGACTTATGTTTCAGTTCCTGCAAGAGTTCAAATTCCAGAAAACATCAATGAACAATTCATCGTCGAATTATATTCTAAATAATAACTGATACAAAACACAAAATGGCAATATTAAATTTTCAGAAACCCGACAAAGTAATCATGATTGCCTCTTCCGATTTTGAAGGCAAATTTGAATTTAGACCTCTAGAACCCGGTTATGGATTAACAGTAGGCAATGCTTTAAGAAGAGTTTTGTTGTCCTCTTTGGAAGGATTTGCGATCACATCTGTCAGAATTGAAGGTGTCGACCACGAATTTTCTACAATTGCAGGTGTAGTTGAAGACGTTACAGAGATTATATTGAACTTAAAGCAAGTTAATTTTAAGCGTCAAATAGATGAAATCGATAACGAATCTGTTTCCATTTCAATTTCTGGGCAAGAGCAAATTACTGCAGGTGATTTTCAAAAGTTTATTTCAGGTTTTCAAGTGCTGAACAAAGATTTGGTGATCTGTAATCTAGATCCAAAAATCAGCATCAATATGGAAATTACGATTGAAAAGGGTAGAGGTTATGTTCCTGCAGAAGAAAACAAAAAAGCTTCAGCTCCAATTGGGACCATCTTTACAGATTCAATATATACCCCTATAAAAAATGTAAAATATAGTATTGAAAACTTCCGAGTTGAGCAAAAGACAGATTACGAAAAATTGGTTTTTGAAATTATCACAGATGGATCGATACATCCAAAGGAAGCGTTGACCGAAGCCGCCAAAATACTGATCCATCACTTCATGCTGTTCTCTGACGAACGCATTACATTGGAAGCTGACGAGATTGCACAAACTGAAACTTATGATGAAGAATCACTTCACATGAGACAGTTGTTGAAAACGAAATTGGTAGATATGGACCTTTCAGTTCGTGCATTGAACTGCTTAAAGGCTGCCGAAGTTGATACCCTGGGAGATTTGGTGTCATTTAACAAAAATGATTTGATGAAATTCAGAAACTTTGGTAAAAAATCATTGACAGAACTTGAAGAACTGGTTATTGTCAAAGGATTAAATTTCGGAATGGATTTAAGTAAATATAAATTGGATAAAGACTAAAAAACATAGAAAATAGAAGGTAGAACATAGACCAAAGACAAAATATGGAATCCTATTTTGATTATCATATTTAAAAGTAAAAGTCTAGCATCTAGCGTCTAGCATCTAAAATCTAAGAAATAATGAGACACGGAAAGAAAATAAACCATTTAGGGAGAAAGGCCGCTCACAGAAAGTCGATGTTGGCTAATATGGCTTGTTCTTTAATTGAGCATAAACGTATAAACACAACAGTGGCCAAAGCTAAAGCCTTGAAACAATTTGTGGAGCCTTTGGTAACGAAATCAAAAGAAGATACAACACACAACAGACGTATAGTTTTTAGTCGCTTAAGACAAAAAGAAGCCGTTGCTGAACTGTTTAGGGACGTAGCAGCCAAAGTTGGTGACCGTCCAGGAGGTTATACCAGAATTATTAAACTTGGTAACCGTTTGGGCGATAATGCAGATATGGCCATGATTGAGCTTGTGGATTACAACGAGCTCTACAATGCCGATAGACCCAAAAAGAAAACTACACGTCGTGGTAGATCCAAAAAAACTGATGCGGCACAGGTCGCACCGGTTGCACCTGTAGTTGAAACTAAGGCTACGGATGAAGAGGAATAAAATTAATTGTAAAAAAAGGATAAATCTAAAAAAGTTATCCTTTTTTTATGATAAAAAGTAACTTCTTTTCAACTCAAATATATTAATTTAACTTATCCACTTTATCATGTATAAATATTTATTTATAATATTCATCATAGTATTCAACTCATTACAATCACAAACTCAAAATTCAACAAATACAAATATAATTGGACAGGGAGATCTCTCCAATGGATTTTGGGTCTTATCAAATCCTACACTGAAACAAATCGAAGGATCACCATATTTATTTGATAGTTGGTATCAAACAGGTAAACTATTTTTTGGAGATAAAGTTTATTCAATTAACGCCTTAAATTATAATATTTCTGCTGAGCGTTTTGAAGCCAAAATATCAGAAGACTCAGTATTTGCTCTAAATCATGGAGGCTTTAATAAGGTTTTAATCAACGGAAAATCGTTTTCAAGGCATTTGGATCCAGACTTTCAAAGAAACACTTATTTCGAAAATGTTATTCAATTTAAAGACATGTTACTATTGAAAAAATATGTTCTTAAAATTGTAGAAGGGCAAATTAATCCCATGACCAGGAAAAAAATTCAACCAGATAGATTTATAAAAAACGAGAAATTTTATGTTCTAGTTGGAGAACCTGTTAATATGGAAGAAGTTAAGCTTAAAAAGTCTTCAATATTACAGCTAATTAACGATAATGAGATATCAAAAGTTAAGAACTTTGCTAAAAAAAACAAATTAGGGTTCAACAATATTGATGATGTCTATAAAATCCTTAATTACTATAATTCTTTATGAAAAAAAGCGAGTTATTTCATCACTATACTTTATTTTTGTGAAACTTTTCAAAAAATGCAATACACAAAAAAAGACAAAGCCTTGATCCTACTTGCCGATGGCACCATTTTTTATGGAAAATCCATAGGCAAAAAAGGATCTGCTTTTGGTGAGGTATGTTTCAATACCGGAACCACTGGCTATCAGGAAATTTTTACGGATCCTTCCTATTTTGGCCAATTGATGGTGACCACAAATGCCCATATTGGCAACTATGGAACCTTGGAGGAAGAAATGGAATCCAATTCTGTGAAAATTGCGGGTTTAATTTGTAAAAATTTCAGTTTTAATTATTCCCGTGAAGCAGCAGATAGTTCATTGGAAGCTTTTTTTGAAAAGTATAATGTTATGGCCATTTCCGATGTAGATACTAGGGCATTGGTAAGCTATATAAGAGATCATGGCGCAATGAATGCGGTGATTTCTAC
>DASWKU010000002.1:0-1698 GCA_036396455.1 Flavobacteriaceae bacterium | reverse complement strand
CGTATTTCACCATTGAACTCAAAGAAAATATCCCCACAGAACTTAAAGGCAAACTTGATGATTGGATGTTTGGTTGTGATGTGTGTCAGGACGTGTGCCCGTGGAATCGATTCTCTAAACCACATCGGGAACCCTTATTTAGTCCGCGCCCAGAGTTATTGGCAATGACCAAAAAGGATTGGGAGGAAATCACCGAAGATACGTTTAAAAAGGTTTTTAAGGACTCAGCTGTAAAACGGGCAAAATTTTCAGGGTTAAAACGAAATATTCAATTTTTGAAAGATTGATTTTTCTTAGAATCTTTTATTGGTACTAGAGTCGTCTATTTTCTTTTTTCTATGTTCTATTCTCCTAAAACAGTTACCTTTGTTAATTCAGATTAATCAACTTTTTTATGAGTAAGAAAAGTAAACGTCGTGAAGCCCTAATATACCACGCCAAACCAACTCCCGGTAAAATACAAGTAGTTCCAACCAAAAAATATGCCACGCAAAGAGATTTGTCATTGGCCTATTCCCCCGGCGTAGCCGAACCGTGCCTGGAAATTGCAAAAGATGTGAACAATGTCTATAAATATACTACTAAAGGGAATCTGGTTGCGGTAATAACGAATGGTACAGCGGTTCTTGGCCTTGGAAATATTGGACCTGAAGCCTCTAAACCCGTCATGGAAGGAAAAGGGTTGCTCTTCAAAATATTTGCGGATATCGATGTTTTTGATATAGAAGTCAATACTCAAAATGTAGATGCGTTTATTGAAACGGTCAAAAATATTGCACCAACTTTTGGGGGCATAAATCTTGAGGACATCAAAGCTCCAGAAGCTTTTGAAATTGAGCGCCGTCTAAAAGAAGAACTGGATATTCCGGTCATGCACGATGACCAACATGGTACAGCCATTATCTCGGCTGCTGCTCTACTGAATGCCTTGGAAATCTCAAAAAAGAAAATAGACAAAGTCAATATTGTTATAAGTGGTGCGGGCGCAGCAGCTATTTCGTGTTCGAGATTGTATCAGGCTTTTGGTGCAAAACGGGAAAACATGGTCATGGTGGATAGCAAAGGCGTAATCAGAAAAGACAGGGAAAACCTATCTATTGAAAAGGCAGAATTTGCAACCCATCGTAATATAAATACCTTGGATGAAGCCATGAAAAAAGCAGATGTTTTCATTGGGCTTTCTACTGCAAACATTGTCACCCCAGATATGTTAAAGTCTATGGCAAACACTCCAATTGTATTTGCCATGGCCAATCCAGACCCTGAAATTCCTTATGATTTAGCCATAGCCACACGTAAAGATATTATCATGGCCACTGGCAGAAGTGACCATCCCAATCAAGTCAATAATGTGCTTGGATTTCCATTTATTTTTAGAGGGGCCTTGGATGTTAGGGCCACTAAAATAAATGAGGCCATGAAAATGGCTGCAGTAAAGGCTTTGGCAAATTTAGCTAAAGAACCGGTCCCAGAACAGGTCAATATTGCTTATGGGGAAACGCGATTGACTTTTGGCAGAGATTATATCATCCCTAAACCTTTTGACCCTCGTCTTATTGGAGAAGTTCCCCCAGCCGTTGCCAGGGCAGCAATGGAAAGCGGCGTTGCCAAAGAACCCATAGATAATTGGGAAAAATATAAAGATCAACTATTGGAACGCCTTGGTGCCGATAATAAAATTGTAAGGTTGATTACCAA
>DASWKU010000001.1:0-6232 GCA_036396455.1 Flavobacteriaceae bacterium | reverse complement strand
ACACACTTTATGAGATAGTCCTTTTTGGTTTTAAGGTATCCCTGTCAATATCTTCCAAAAGTTTTATTTCTTTTTCAATGAAGGGGTCATACCAATCTGCTTTTTCTTTAGCCCACTCTATCCATTGTTTGTTTTCTTCATTCAAGGTATTATTCTTTCTAGCAAAATCTTGAAACTCTTTAATAAAACTTCTTATATATTGGGATTTGTGCCATCTTGTAGCTGTATGGAATAGGCTTTCAAATTCCAACAACTCTTCAACCTTCTTTTTTTGTAACTCCTCCTTTTTTTGTCGAAGTATTTCTTGTTTTTCATGCCATATTTTATTGGCTATTTCATGTTCTTTATCTTCTTTGGCCCTCAATTCAATCCAAGCTAAAATATCTGCAAGCTTATCTTCCAATGGTTTGGTTTTTGTATCTGACCATTCCCTCAATGGATACGTTCTATCTATTTTTAGGCTTAAAATTCCTGTTGGTTCCAAATCATGTTCATCCCAACTGTAGTTTGTTTCTCGTTTTACTCTCTTATTCTTTTCGGTTAATCTTAAATGGTATCTTTGTTCAAATACCATTATGGTGGAATGACTTGAAATCTTTACGGTATGACCTCGCTTTTCCATTAACTTTAGCAGTGTGTCCATAAATCTTAAAGCTCTTGAATATATCTTGTCAGAAACATTAACACTCAAGGCATTTGTGCTATCTAGTTTCTTATTCCAATCTCTTGTTCTGTCTCTTTCTTTTAATTCTTTATGGTATACCTGTGTCGCAAGGATATATTTATGCGGAATGGATAACCTATCAGGTACTTTGAAACTCAATTCCTTATTGCTTTCAATCTCTTGTTTGATTTTTGCCCTTTCAGAATTTGGATGATTGATTGATTCTTGTCCTTCTTTACGAATATATAGTTCAATTTTGACTGTACCATCGCCTTTAGGGAGTTGTTCCTTTTTAACTTTTTTGTTGAATTTTAATTTGGACCAATAATCTGATTTTGGTAAAGGAATATTATGCTTGATGCAGATTTTACGCAATCCATTATCTGAATAAGCATATTCTTTGGATAATGTAGTTAGTGGTTTAGACCAAACCAAATTGTATAGTTCTTCTCGTGATACTATTTTAATATTTTCAGACATTACTATAATTCTAGTACCATACCATCATATTCTATAGGGTTATCACCAAACCGTTCTATAAGTATTTCTCTTAATGCTATGAGGTAGAGCATTTGCGTTCTAACACCTGTGATACCCATTTTTTGTTGCTTAAAATATGCCTCTGCTAATTCTTTATCGGTTTTAGTACTAAACCCATTTTTATAATCATCTATCACATTTTCTATCTTCCAGATTTAAATTTGGTATTACTCCTTTTATCATTATAAATGGGTTTTAATGCGTTCTGCTACGGTTTTAATAATTTCTTTTGCCTCCGGTTGATGGCCTTTTTTAATTTGATGCTCTACACTGTTTTTCCATGCACGTTCTACATTAGCCAATTTTGAATCATCTATTAAATCTTCTGGTGATTTGTATTCCAAGTTTTTATGCTCCATTTTTTTGAGAAATATTGGCTTGATGTTTTTCCAATCTGCCTTGTTAAAGTCTTGTGTTAAATGGTAGAGGTCATAAAAATCCCTTGGTGCAGTATATGAGCGTTGTAATAGTGCTCTCAATTTCTCACTTACTATTTCATTGATGCTATAACAATTGCATTGTTTTTCGACTGTTGCCTCATCGGAATAGGGATGCATAATGGTTCTCATTTCAGTATTTAGCAATACTAACTCATCGGTACTGACTTCCAGTTTTATTTTAGTGTTCCAACGGTTATGGGGTGGTGGCGGTTGGTTTTTAGAGTGATTAGCTCCCCAATGTTTTATTTTTACTTGAAACCCTTTAGGTTGATCATTAAAAAGTACAGGTTTAACTGGCTCAATATAGAATAGAATACCTGTTTGTTCTGTTACTTCATTAGCAACCACTTCAAGTGTTTTTTGTTCTAAAACAAAATCCTTGTTTAAAGCTGTAAAATCCAAATCTTCGGAAAAGCGGTAGTTTTCAATGTAACACTTGCGTAAACAAGTTCCTCCTTTAAATACCAAATCGTCTTTATTATGAGCTACAAAAACCGACAGGAAATGCCCTAATACATAATCTTTATCTACTGTATCTGGAGGCACTTTCCATTCCTGGGCTTTTTCTACAATTTCTTTTTGGAGAATCATTTAATATTCATTTTGAGCCATTTGTAACAGGTCATTATAACTGATGTTTAAACGCAACTTCCAGTCACTTACAAACTCTCCTTGCTGTAAACCACCTGCATCTATTAAGCTATATTTTTTGTTCACCTGTGTTTTGGCATAATTGATAAAACCATTTAGCCTGTTACCGTGAAATACCTCTGCCAAAAAGCCCATTCGTTTTGTAACCGCTATATTGTTGTAGGCTCTGGTATATTCTATTAACTTGTTATTGGTTAGATTGGCTGTTGCAAATGCTTTTATAAGGTCTGCAAGATCGCCCGCATACCGTGTTTGGTCAAAACAGTCTATCAAGGTCATTTCTATATCTGTTATGGGAAAGCTATTATCGCCATAGCCCTCCTGTAACAAGCCGATGTTTTTATTTTCTTTTACCGTCACAAATTTTACACTTGTCCCTAATATTTCTGTACTCCTTTTTCGTTGGGTGGTCTTTACAAACAACGTATTGGGGAATCGCTCTGTAAGCCCATGGTAATGCAATGCCGACCAATAGGCTATGGCACTGTTTTTACTAATAAAAGTTGCCAGTACATTTATATTGGTATAATTGCTTAAGGTATACATCCCTCTTTCTATTCGAACCAATATCTCCTTATCTACTAAATTTTCAAGAATTTCATTTAGGTTTTCAAACTTTTGGTTAAGTTGTTGTTCAATATTATGCATATTGAAATACAAAATTTCATGGGCATCCAACAACTTCATAAATTGAAGTTGATTACCATCTAAATTTTTGGATATGTATACACTATCTGCCATTTCCTTTTGTGTAGCGATAAGACCTAAAAATTAGGTCTTTTTGTTACATGATTGGTAAAGTTAGGAAATAATTATTAAAAACGAATAAAGTCATCAAAAAAGTAGATGTCAAATTACCTTTTGTGTTTAAATAAACCCCGAAAATTGAGGTCTATTGTTACACAAAAGGTTATTAATGTATGTTCTCTTTTAACTGCTGCTCTTTTACAAATTTTGATACCGTTAAGCGATGTACCCCTAAAATTCTGGCAATAGCAGAATACGATACCTTTTTATCGAGTAGTTCTTTGATTTTAAGTTCCTGGCCTGTAAGTTTTGTTTTGGATGATTTGCAGCCTTTTGGGCGCCCTAAAATAACTCCCTCTGCTCTTTTACGAGCCAGGGCTTCTTTGGTGCGTTGTGAAATTAAATTCCGTTCTATTTCTGCTGATAAGCCGAAGGCGAATGCCAAGACTTTGGAATTAATGTCACTGCCTAAACGATAATTATCTTTAATAGTCCAAACTTGAATATCACGATTCATACATTCATTAAGCACACCCATAATCATTAGTAAGTTTCTGCCCAAACGGGAAAGCTCGGAACATATAAGTATATCTTCCCGCTTCATTCTTTTTAGGAGCTTTCCCAATTTGCGTTCTTCAACCTTTTTACCTCCCGAAATGGTCTCTTCAATCCGTTTATTCACTATCATTTCCTGCCGTTCACAAAAGTGATTAATCTCAAAGCGTTGATTTTCTACTGTTTGTTTGTCTGTGCTTATGCGAATGTAGCCGTAAATCATTTTAAATGTGTTTAAATTATTATTCAATTTTCCTTTAAATCAAACGTAAGCTGTCTAAATTAAATCTATGCAATAAAAATGACTGTAAAATCAGCGTTTATTTAGGCAACAGGCGACAAAGTGTCATTTTACAAATAATGTAGTTGGGTAGTTTTAAGTGAAATTGAGCAGAAAATAAAAACTAAAATTGAAGCGGTTGGTGTACCGTTGAAAGAATGGAATATAAATATTTGCCGAGGAATTTTAACAGGTTATAACGAAGCTTTTATAATTAACGGAAAGAAAAGGGATGAATTAATACAAGAAGATCCAAAATCTGCTGAAATAATTAGACCTTTATAATAGAACTCGTTTAAGTTTTTTGCTTCTTAGATGTACTTTCATTTTCAACAATTTTTTACACCTCAGATGTAAAAATCGATACAGAGGTGTAAATGAGATTTAATAAAAGTACGAAAATAGGTGTATTAATAGAAAATAAGATTTTAGAAATTATTAACAATAATTTGATTTACAGTTATTTAACATCAAATTAAATCAAATAAAATTAAAATCTATTTACCGATGCAGAAATTTGCAAAAATATTCCCCAACAAATCATCATTGGTAATTTCACCTGTTATCTCACCAAAGTGATACAGGGCTTGCCTAATATCTATGGCCAACAAATCACCGGACAATCCAGAATCAAGACCTTGCTCTACTTTTTTTATTTCCCCAAAAGCCTTTAAAAGGGCATCGTAATGGCGGGTATTGGTAACGATGGTCTCATTATTGCGTAACGCTCCAGTGTTGATAAGATTTAAAAGCGAATTGGTCAATTGTTCTACACCAAATCCTGTTTTGGCAGAAATCAATTGAATATTTGGGATTTGGGATTTGAGATTTGAGATTTCACCATCCGAAATCAAATCCACTTTATTGGCCAGGACAATCAAAGGTTTTTGAGGGTATTTGTTTTTAATCTTCCCTATTTCAACTTTCAAATTCTGAATTCTGAATTCTGAATTCTGAATTAAAGAGGCATCAAACAGCATAATGGTTACCTGTGATTGCTCTATTTTTTCAAAAGTTTTTTTAATCCCTATACTTTCAACTACATCCTTGGTGTCTCGAATTCCTGCTGTGTCAATAAACCGGAACCCTATGCCACCAATGGATATTTCATCTTCAATGGTATCCCGGGTGGTTCCCGCAATTTCTGAAACTATGGCCCGTTCTTCATTCAATATGGCGTTTAACAAGGTGGATTTACCTACATTTGGCTCTCCAACTATGGCTACAGGAATTCCATTTTTGATCACATTACCAACGGCAAAACTGTCTGTCAGTCGTTTCAGTACAAAACCAATGCGTTCCAAAAGTTCCTTAAACTGTTTGCGGTCAGCAAATTCCACGTCTTCTTCAGCAAAATCAAGTTCCAATTCTATCAACGAGGCAAAATTTAAAAGTTCCTCCCGTAGTTTGGCAATCTCCGATGAAAACCCACCGCGCATCTGTTGCATGGCTATTTGGTGGGATGCCTCGTTATCACTTGAGATCAAATCGGCTACAGCTTCCGCTTGGGAGAGATCCAATTTACCATTCAAAAACGCACGAAGGGTAAATTCCCCGGCGTTGGCCATTCGACATCCATTGCGCAACGCTAATTGTATAATTTCTTGCTGGATGTATAAACTGCCATGACAGGAAATTTCGATGACATCCTCACCTGTATACGAATTGGGGTTTTTGAAAATAGTCAATAAGACTTCATCCAAAATGCGAGGCCCATCCACAATATGTCCCAAATGCACGGTATGTGTCGGTTGCTTTTCTAAAGCTTTTCCAGAAACCGATTTAAAAAGTTTTGAAGCTATAGGTAGGGCTTCATTACCGGACAATCTGATGATGGCAATGGCACCACTGCCCGACGGCGTTGCAAGAGCGACTATAGTATCGTTATGGACCATGCTTGTAATTTTTGTAAAAGTATTGCAAAACGCCATTTGAACCTAAAATCTGAAGAATTCTTTAAGAATTAATTAAGATTAAACGCTTAGTTTCTTATGTACAACTTGCTATATTTGTATGCAGTTAAATGATTTCAAACATGAAAATTTTTATTAAAACTCTATCGATTGTTCTTTTGATTACATCTTGCAATACAGAAGTTAAAAGGGATGGTTACTTAATCCATGGAAATGCCAAGGGAATTTACAACGGTATTCGAGTTTATCTTAAAACTTTGGACCAAAATAACAGACAGGTCGATGTAGATACCGCCATCGTGATGCATGAAAAATTTTCATTTGAAGGCAAGGTTCTAGGGCCTGAAATGTTTTTCCTCTATGTTAACAGTGTCAATGGTAATCTTCCAATAATTATAGAAAATAGTGAGATGACCATTGATATTGATAAAGACAATCTTGC